>NZ_JBXAFS010000050.1:0-611 GCF_058793355.1 Afipia sp. MLSD5-FHT05B12 | reverse complement strand
GCGCCAGGGAACGGGAAGTGCGCACCGCAGATCATCATCTTGTCTGCAATGACGCGATCAATGAGCTTCCGGCGCGTGGCAACCGCCGTTGGACCGTCCTGATCATAGGCACCCTGCCAATCGGGATGCGGCGCCAACAACGCTGGAACATACATGACGTCGTTGGACACCATCAGTTGCTGTTTGCCGGAAGCAACCAGGAATGCCGAATGACCAGGTGTATGGCCTGGAGCTGCTACGACATGCACCCCGGGAGCCACCTCGGCGTTGTCTTCAACGAGCTTCCAGTTCTTCCATTTCGGGAAATTTTCGGCGATGCGCTTTCCGGCGGCCTTACGGCCATCGGGCAACTTGTCGACCCGGCCTTCTTCCGTCCACCATTTGTATTCAGTGCTGCTGACAATCAGTTCGGCTTTCGGGAACACAAGCGCGCTGGTCCCCTTCTCCATCAAGCCCCAGACATGATCGGGGTGAAAATGCGAGACCAGGATGGCATCGATCTTACCTGGGTCGATACCGGCCGCCTTCATGTTAGCCGGCAAATTGGTTGCATTGGCTTGCCACTGTCCGACACCAGAACCCGAATCGACCATGATGAGCCGATCGCCGAC
>NZ_JBXAFS010000049.1:0-869 GCF_058793355.1 Afipia sp. MLSD5-FHT05B12 | reverse complement strand
GGGGCGGGTTGCAAACTCGGTTGGTGTGAGCCCGTTGAGGCTCGTGTGTGGTCGGTTGGTGTTGTAGTCGATCCTCCATTCTTCGATGATCTGCCGCGCCTCGTTGAGGTTCGAGAACAGGTGCTCGTTGAGGCACTCGTCTCGCAGACGGCCGTTGAAGCTTTCGACAAAACCGTTCTGCATCGGTTTGCCGGGTGCGATGTAGTGCCACTCGACCCCTTGCTCCTCCTGCCAGGCCAGAATGGCATTTGAGGTGAACTCGGTGCCGTTGTCGCTGACGATCATGCGTGGGCAACCTCGGCTCTCGATGATGTGGTCGAGTTCGCGTGCAACGCGCAGGCTGGTGAGCGACGTGTCGACGACCAGGCCGAGACACTCCCGCGTAAAGTCGTCGACCAGGGTCAGGATGCGGAAGCGCCGGCCACTGACCAGCGTGTCCATCACGAAGTCGAGTGACCAGCGCAGGTTCTGGTCCTGCGGGATCGCCATCGGTGCCCGCGTGCCGAGAGCACGCTTGCGGCCTCCGCGCTTGCGCACCGACAGCCGTTCCTCCTTGTAGAGCCGATAGAGCTTCTTGTGATTGATCCGGACGTCCTGCCGAGCCAGCAGCAAGCCGAGACGGCGATAACCGAACCGCCGCCGTTGCGAGGCCAGTTCCTTCAGCTTGATCCGCACCGCACCGTCATCCGGTCGTGTCGAGGCGTAGCGATACGTCTTCGGATGCAACCCAACGAGGTTGCAGGCCCGCCGCTGCGAGTAGTTCTTCTCACTGATCGCCCAGGTCACAGCACATCTGCGCAAGCTGGGCCTCAGAAGTTTTTTCCGAGCATCTCCTTCAGTGTCGACACGTCCAGCATCGACTCCGCCAG
>NZ_JBXAFS010000048.1:0-1325 GCF_058793355.1 Afipia sp. MLSD5-FHT05B12 | reverse complement strand
TGCGGTGCGCACTTCCCGTTCCCTGGCGCCGGCGTGTTCGCCAAGGATGGTGATGCCTATACCTTCGCGCCGGTAGCACGATCCTGATCAAGTATGGAGAACACACTATGAAAAAGACACTGCACTCTGCCCTGACGAGCCTAACGCTGGTTGCCGGTCTCGCTTTTGCTTCGGCTGTTCTGCCGATCCCAGCTCACGCGGTCGATAATATGTCGTCGAGCGACGCTCCCGATCTGGCTTCACCGCGCGCCAAAATCAAAGCCATGGATTACTCCGGCGCGATCGTTGAGTTGAAGAAGATCGCCGACACCAATCAGCACGCCGATGTCTACAATCTTCTCGGATACAGTTTGCGCAAGAGCGGCGACTTCAAGACTGCGCTGACTTACTACACCAAAGCGCTTGAATTTGATGCCGACCACAAGGCTGCCCGTGAGTATCTGGGCGAGCTCTACGTTGAAACGGGCAACATCGATAAAGCCAAGGAGCAGCTGGTTATCCTCAGCCGCTTGTGCCCTGGAGGATGCGAGGAGCGCGAAGACCTGCAAAAGGCAATCGCTACGACCACAGCAGCCGGGAAATAACAGGAAAGATGCGGGCGTTTACTCGCCCGCATCTTTTCGGCGCTTTGGAGAAACGGGGGTGGATCGATGGCGCAGCATTTACGACGCGACGTGAGCTGCTTGACAACATTATTCTGCTCGCAAGCAGACTGCTCGCTCTGGCGGGCAATCTGTCTGGCCATCTACGGAAGTTTACCGGTTAAAACCAGCTTTCTGCTGCCGGGATGAGGCGGTCCTTCGGTGTTCGCCCGCGGTCCCAATGGGAGCCGTGTTCTGCACGCTTCGAACGAGCCCCCTTATCATCAACCAAAGGCGTACTGCGTTGTGAGCATCACGCAACTCAAGCGTATTGCGCGAGGCCGTGGCCGAGGGACCAGTTCTCTTTGGTGCCCTCGATAAGGTTCACGAATACGTCTTCCGGCCGGATGCCGGGACTCTCGCCGAGCAGCTCCGCAATCCGCCGGAACAGCGCTTTCTTCTGCTCCACGGTGCGGGTGTTCATCGCGCTGATCTGGATAAACACGAGATCGTCGCTCCGGGTGATGCCAAGATAGGATGAACCGTAGCGGAAGTTTGCAGAGTCATGCTCCGTGATGGTCATGAATTGGTCGTCTTCGGGCACGTTGAAGGTTTCGCGCATCGCGCGGTAAAGGCTGTCGAAGATCGCCTGCCGGTAGGCTTCCGGCTTTCCGGCGCGCAGCGAGATGTGAAGCAGCGGCATCGCAGATCCTTTTCATTTGGTCTTGGCTTAATAGATGCTGC
>NZ_JBXAFS010000047.1:0-1547 GCF_058793355.1 Afipia sp. MLSD5-FHT05B12 | reverse complement strand
TGTAGCAGCAAAGCTAAAATGTCAGCACTGAGCAAAGTTCAAATGTCAGTCTCTGGTCCCTTTGGGGACTTTGGAGGCTGTCATTTCAATGAGCGTGGTGTTGATGAGCAAGCGCGAACTGAACCGTCTTGATATTCTGGCGCGGCTGGACAGCGACAGGCTGACTGTTGTCGCTGCAGCTGGTTTAATGAACGTAACGCCGCGACAGACGTACCGGTTGTTGAGCAGATATCGTGACGGTGGAGCTTCTGCGATTGCCAACCAGCGCCGCGGTCGCCCCTCGAACAACCGGCTGTCGGATGAGGTTTGCGATCATGCGATTGCTTTGGTGCGCAAGCTCTACCCTGACTTCGGCCCGACGCTGGCGGCCGAGAAGCTGGTCGAGCGTCATGATCTCAAGATCTCGCGAGAGACGCTGCGCAACTGGATGCGGCAGGCCGGGATATGGGTCTCCCGGGCTGAACGCAAGCGGATCCAGCAACCTCGCTATCGCCGCGAGCATGTTGGTGAGCTGATTCAGATCGACGGCTCGGAGCACCGCTGGTTCGAGGATCGTGCAGCTCCCTGCACGTTGCTGGTGTTTGTCGACGATGCCACCAGTCGCCTGATGGAGCTGCGCTTTGTCGCCTCGGAGAGCACTTTTTCATACTTCGAGGCGCTGAAGACGTATCTTGGTCGTCACGGCAAACCCGTCGCCTTCTACTCCGACAAGCATTCGATCTTTCGGGTGTCGAACAAGGAAGCGGTCAGTGGCAACGGCATGACGCAGTTTGGGCGGGCTTTATCGGAACTGAACATCGAGATCCTCTGCGCCAATACCAGCCAGGCGAAGGGCCGAGTCGAGCGCGCGCACCATACGCTGCAGGATCGTCTGGTGAAGGAACTGCGGCTCTCCCGCATCAACACGATCGATGCGGCCAACGCTTTCCTGCCCGGCTTCATCGCTCATTACAACGCCCGCTTTGCCAAGGCGCCGGCGCGGGACAAGGATCTTCATCGTGTGATCGATCCTCGTCAGGATCTCGATGATGTCCTGTGCTGGCGTGAGGAGCGCAAAGTCTCTCATCAGCTGGTGGTGAACTACAACCAGATGATGCTGACGCTCAAGCCTCAAGGTCTGGCCGTTCGCCTGCGCGGCAAAATGGTCGAGGTCTATGACTTCCCGGACGGGCGGCTGGAGGTTCGCTGGAAAGGCCAGTCGTTGCCGTACTCGGCGTTCGACAAGCTACAGCGGGTCAGTCATGCCGCTATCGTCGAGAACAAGCGCCTCGGCGAGGTTCTCGCCTGGATCAAGGAGCAGCAGGATCAACAGCCGCGTTTCAGCCGCATCCCGGCGGGACCACGGCGCTCGGATCAGAAGGCCGGTCCAATGAAGGCCCGAGCCCTCCGCCTCACCGAAGCCGCCAACTCAGCCCAAAAATCCTCCCGCCGAGGACGGCGCCGCTCCGATACGATGGTCTCTGCGGCGCCGTCTTCCGTCCCCTGACAGGCCGCCCCGTGACATTTTAACTTTGCTGAGATCGAGACATCTCAACTTTGTTGCAACA
>NZ_JBXAFS010000046.1:0-1601 GCF_058793355.1 Afipia sp. MLSD5-FHT05B12 | reverse complement strand
GAGACGATTTTTTTCTGCGCCTGAAACGCCGCCAACTGGTCAACGCAATGTGAACAGGTTGCGAGATGTTTCTCGAGCTGCAACGAGTGAGCAGCATCCAGTTCGCCATCGATAAACCCGTGAAGAATCAGCTGCCACCCTGTGCATTGGTCTTGGACGGATGAGCTCACGTTTGCTTCTCCTGGTCCTGCATTTCCAGACGCCATGCGGTCTCGAATTGCCTCCTCGCGCGGGCAACGCGAGACATCACGGTGCCTATCGGTACCGCCGCAATTTCCGCAATCTGCCGATACGAGAGCCCTTCGAGTTCGCGCAAAACCAGCATTTCGCGTAAAGACCGTGGCATCCTATTAAGAACGACGCGGACAGTGTCCGATTCCACTCGACGCAACAGAGTTGTTTCCGGATTATCCTCGTCCGAAGGTGCGTCATCAACTGCGAGTTCTTCAGAACCATCGTGGTGATGAACATCGACTTCTATACGCGACTTTCGCCGACGATCGATCAGCCAGTTATGGTAGCAGTTGCGTACAATCGTAAATATCCAGGCACGGGCATCTCCTCCCTGGTATCTGGCGAAACCTCGATAGGCCCGGAGAAACGCTTCCTGAACAATGTCCTGGGCAGCATCAGCATCTCGACTTAGGAATCGCGCGAAATTATAGGCGGCGTCGAGCTGAGGTACGATACTACGTTGAAATTGGATAAGCGTGTCATTCGCGCTCATCGATTTGCTTCTTGCAAAAATTTCGGAGCGGTCCGTCGTCAAAGTTACTGGAGGGGATTCCGCGGTTTGGCTATTGATCGTTAATGCCGCGGTGTCGGTCGTAGGCCTGAAAGTCCTCTTTTTACGGGAAATCAGTTCCAGCACACGCTCGATTGCCGCCCCCAAGAGAGGTCGAGGCATGGTGTGGCCAATGACTATTGCCAAATTCATAACGTGTGTACCCACTGTGTCATCTGGATGATTGCCTCACCGACGATCAGGAGAGCCCTCAGGTAGAGTAGACCGCAGCCCAGCCCGGTTTATTCCCAATGTAGTCAGAAAATCTTGTCGCGGATCAGGCGGTTGACAGGCTTTGTCCCACTTTTCTTCCTTGCAGTAAAAATATTCGACTGGTCGAGAATAAATCCCGAGTGGTGGAGGTCTCCTTGGTTGGACGCAATGTTCGATCCGCGCTGTGCGCTCCGCGTCCAATCAGAGTTAGGAGAATGTCTATGTTGGATCTGTCTCGCCGGCGTCTATTAGCATCTGCTGCCGTGGCGACGGCCTTTGGGCTGAACAAGAAGTTAGCTCTCATTAGCTCGGCTCACGCGGAAACATCGCTTGAGCCAACTGTAGGCTTCTCTAAATATAAGGTTGGTTCTATTGAAGTCACTGCCATCTATGACGGCATCTGGCGCAAACCGCACGACCCTGCCTTTATCAAGAATGCCTCGATCGACGAGACCAAGGGTGCGTTGGCCAAGGCCGGCTTGACCACGGAATTCATGCCAATCCCGCTAACGGTTGTGGTGCTGAAGGTCGGCGATCGGCTCATCATGGTCGATTCGGGTTCTGGTGTCGGACAGTGGCAAGCCAATGCAACCAATTTGCCGGC
>NZ_JBXAFS010000045.1:0-2220 GCF_058793355.1 Afipia sp. MLSD5-FHT05B12 | reverse complement strand
CCTACAGCCTCGGCGCTGCCGGGCAGTCTGGAGCATCCGGCGTCGCTTCCGGTCTCGGCAATGTCGCGAGCACCGGCGCGCGGGCTGCGGCCTCGCCCTTGAAGCGCGCGACGACACGCGCGGCAGACAGCCTCAAATCCAACTACGAGGCCGGCTCGCGTGCCGCGACCGAAATCTCCGGCGGCGCGACGAGCGACGGCGGAGCGACTGAGGCTGCGCCTGCGGCCGCCTCGGCTCCCGCCGACGACGGCCCGCCGGCCTGGGCCAAGCGCATGACGCGCTCTCAGCAACTCGCCCACGGCGTCCAGGCCGCCGCCCATGCCGTCAAATCCGGCGACAGCCATGGCGGCGGCTCCTCCGTCAATCTCTCCGAAAGCGACTGACCATGAACTTCTTCAAACGACCATCGACCCATTACGGAAAAGCGCCGCAGCCCGAAACGCCCTATCAACGGGCCGCACAGGTCTGGGACGACCGTATCGGCTCCGCCCGCGTGCAGGCCCGCAACTGGCGTTTCATGGCCTTCGGCTGCCTCGCATTGTCGGCTGGCCTGTCGGGTGGGCTCGTGTGGCAATCCGCCAGCGGCACCATCGTCCCCTGGGTCGTGCAGGTCGACAAACTCGGCCAGGCCCAGGCGATCGCCCCCGCCGTCGCCGACTATCGGCCGTCCGATCCGCAGATCGCGTTCCACCTCGCCCGCTTCATCGAACAGGTCCGCTCGATCCCGGCCGATGCGATCATCGTGCGGCAGAACTGGCTGCGCGCCTACGAGTTCACGACGCAAGGCGGCGCGCTCGCCCTCAACGACTATGCGCGCACCAACGACCCCTTCACCAAGGTCGGCAAGCAGCAGGTCGCCGTCGAGGTGTCGAGCGTCATTCGGGCCTCGCCGGATTCGTTCCGCATCGCCTGGACCGAGCGCCGCTATCAGGACGGCTCGCTCGCCGCGACCGAGCGCTGGTCCGCAATCCTCACCATCGTCGTGCAAACCCCGCGCGACGCCGAAAAACTCCGAGCCAATCCGCTCGGGATCTACGTCAACGCCATCAACTGGTCGAAGGAGCTTGGACAATGACGCCTGCCTTCCGCACAGCCGGAAAGCCGGCTCTCCGTAAATCCTCGCTTGCGCTTCTGCTCGTCTGCACCTCGGCGCTGGCCGGCTGCGCGACCAACACGCCGCCCCCGGAGATCAGCTACGACAACGCAGCGCCCGCAGTGCAGACGGTCGATCCGCCGTCGCCGGTGCGCATCGTCGAATTGCCGAGGCCCTTGCCGCTTCCCGGCCAGCTGAAGCCTGTGGAAGGCACGCGCCAAGCGGCCGAGCCGACCGATCCCGCCACCCGCGTCAATCAGGCCAATGCACAGGCCCGCGTCCAGCCGGTGCGCAACGGCTTCATCAACTCCATGCAGGTCTATCCCTTCACCCAAGGGGCGCTCTATCAGGTCTATACCGCCGTCGGGCAGATCACGGACATCGCGCTTCAGCCCGGCGAGCAGCTTGTCGGCGCTGGCCCCGTCGCCGCCGGCGACACCGTGCGCTGGATCATCGGCGACACCGAGAGCGGCACGGGCACAGCGAAGCAGGTTCATATCCTGGTCAAGCCGACGCGACCCGAACTGATGACGAACCTCGTCATCAACACCAATCTACGCACCTACTACATGGAGCTGCGCTCGACGTCGTCGACTTACATGGCATCGGTCTCCTGGCAGTATCCGCAAGACCAGCTCATCGCGCTGCGCCGCCAGAACGCACAGGCGGAAGCCGCGCAGCCCGTCTCGACGGGTATCGATCTCTCGCGGGTCAACTTCCGCTACGAGGTGACGGGCGACCGCGCGCCGTGGCGTCCGCTGCGCGCGTTCGACGATGGGCGGCAGGTGTTCATCGAATTCCCGCGCGGCATCGGCCAGGGCGAGATGCCACCGTTGTTCGTCGTAGGGCCTGAAGGCGCGACGTCCGAACTCGTGAACTACCGCGTGCGTGGAAATTACATGATCGTCGACCGGCTCTTCGCCGCCGCCGAGCTGCGTTTCGGCGCCGACCGCAACCAGAAGCGCGTGCGGATCTCGCGCACCGATGGAAGGCCGGCGTCATGAGCGAGATCGAACCCGGAAAGGAGAAAGGGCCGGAGCCGTCCGGTGACGACGGCGCTCTGCCGCTGACCGGCGAGCCGGCCGCGCCGATGCGCCTGCGCCCGGAGCCGCCGCGCGTCACCCGGC
>NZ_JBXAFS010000044.1:2134-3518 GCF_058793355.1 Afipia sp. MLSD5-FHT05B12 | reverse complement strand
CAAGTTTACTCATATATACTTTAGATTGATTTAAAACTTCATTTTTAATTTAAAAGGATCTAGGTGAAGATCCTTTTTGATAATCTCATGACCAAAATCCCTTAACGTGAGTTTTCGTTCCACTGAGCGTCAGACCCCGTAGAAAAGATCAAAGGATCTTCTTGAGATCCTTTTTTTCTGCGCGTAATCTGCTGCTTGCAAACAAAAAAACCACCGCTACCAGCGGTGGTTTGTTTGCCGGATCAAGAGCTACCAACTCTTTTTCCGAAGGTAACTGGCTTCAGCAGAGCGCAGATACCAAATACTGTTCTTCTAGTGTAGCCGTAGTTAGGCCACCACTTCAAGAACTCTGTAGCACCGCCTACATACCTCGCTCTGCTAATCCTGTTACCAGTGGCTGCTGCCAGTGGCGATAAGTCGTGTCTTACCGGGTTGGACTCAAGACGATAGTTACCGGATAAGGCGCAGCGGTCGGGCTGAACGGGGGGTTCGTGCACACAGCCCAGCTTGGAGCGAACGACCTACACCGAACTGAGATACCTACAGCGTGAGCTATGAGAAAGCGCCACGCTTCCCGAAGGGAGAAAGGCGGACAGGTATCCGGTAAGCGGCAGGGTCGGAACAGGAGAGCGCACGAGGGAGCTTCCAGGGGGAAACGCCTGGTATCTTTATAGTCCTGTCGGGTTTCGCCACCTCTGACTTGAGCGTCGATTTTTGTGATGCTCGTCAGGGGGGCGGAGCCTATGGAAAAACGCCAGCAACGCGGCCTTTTTACGGTTCCTGGCCTTTTGCTGGCCTTTTGCTCACATGTTCTTTCCTGCGTTATCCCCTGATTCTGTGGATAACCGTATTACCGCCTTTGAGTGAGCTGATACCGCTCGCCGCAGCCGAACGACCGAGCGCAGCGAGTCAGTGAGCGAGGAAGCGGAAGAGCGCCCAATACGCAAACCGCCTCTCCCCGCGCGTTGGCCGATTCATTAATGCAGCTGGCACGACAGGTTTCCCGACTGGAAAGCGGGCAGTGAGCGCAACGCAATCCTCTAGAGGATCCAAATGAGACGTTGATCGGCACGTAAGAGGTTCCAACTTTCACCATAATGAAATAAGATCACTACCGGGCGTATTTTTTGAGTTATCGAGATTTTCAGGAGCTAAATCAACATTAAAATATGGTGCGGGAACTATGAAAAACAAACAAAAACAACCATCCATACCTCACCAAAATACCCCCGGTAACCCATCAAACACACCCCAAATCATTCTGGTGCGGAAAATGCATTGCAACTCATTGAATAAGCAGATAGAATTTCAACCGGAGTTCTAGAACACCAAAGCCGAAAGGCTGTTAAGACAGAGAAAAAAATCACTGGATATACCACCGTTT
>NZ_JBXAFS010000044.1:0-2037 GCF_058793355.1 Afipia sp. MLSD5-FHT05B12 | reverse complement strand
TTATATATCCCAATGGCATCGTAAAGAACATTTTGAGGCATTTCAGTCAGTTGCTCAATGTACCTATAACCAGACCGTTCAGCTGGATATTACGGCCTTTTTAAAGACCGTAAAGAAAAATAAGCACAAGTTTTATCCGGCCTTTATTCACATTCTTGCCCGCCTGATGAATGCTCATCCGGAATTTCGTATGGCAATGAAAGACGGTGAGCTGGTGATATGGGATAGTGTTCACCCTTGTTACACCGTTTTCCATGAGCAAACTGAAACGTTTTCATCGCTCTGGAGTGAATACCACGACGATTTCCGGCAGTTTCTACACATATATTCGCAAGATGTGGCGTGTTACGGTGAAAACCTGGCCTATTTCCCTAAAGGGTTTATTGAGAATATGTTTTTCGTGTCAGCCAATCCCTGGGTGAGTTTCACCAGTTTTGATTTAAACGTGGCCAATATGGACAACTTCTTCGCCCCCGTTTTCACCATGGGCAAATATTATACGCAAGGCGACAAGGTGCTGATGCCGCTGGCGATTCAGGTTCATCATGCCGTTTGTGATGGCTTCCATGTCGGCAGAATGCTTAATGAATTACAACAGTACTGCGATGAGTGGCAGGGCGGGGCGTAATTTGATATCGAGCTCGCTTGGACTCCTGTTGATAGATCCAGTAATGACCTCAGAACTCCATCTGGATTTGTTCAGAACGCTCGGTTGCCGCCGGGCGTTTTTTATTGGTGAGAATCCTTAAGCCAGCCCCGACACCCGCCAACACCCGCTGACGCGCCCTGACGGGCTTGTCTGCTCCCGGCATCCGCTTACAGACAAGCTGTGACCGTCTCCGGGAGCTGCATGTGTCAGAGGTTTTCACCGTCATCACCGAAACGCGCGAGACGAAAGGGCCTCGTGATACGCCTATTTTTATAGGTTAATGTCATGATAATAATGGTTTCTTAGACGTCAGGTGGCACTTTTCGGGGAAATGTGCGCGGAACCCCTATTTGTTTATTTTTCTAAATACATTCAAATATGTATCCGCTCATGAGACAATAACCCTGATAAATGCTTCAATAATATTGAAAAAGGAAGAGTATGAGTATTCAACATTTCCGTGTCGCCCTTATTCCCTTTTTTGCGGCATTTTGCCTTCCTGTTTTTGCTCACCCAGAAACGCTGGTGAAAGTAAAAGATGCTGAAGATCAGTTGGGTGCACGAGTGGGTTACATCGAACTGGATCTCAACAGCGGTAAGATCCTTGAGAGTTTTCGCCCCGAAGAACGTTTTCCAATGATGAGCACTTTTAAAGTTCTGCTATGTGGCGCGGTATTATCCCGTATTGACGCCGGGCAAGAGCAACTCGGTCGCCGCATACACTATTCTCAGAATGACTTGGTTGAGTACTCACCAGTCACAGAAAAGCATCTTACGGATGGCATGACAGTAAGAGAATTATGCAGTGCTGCCATAACCATGAGTGATAACACTGCGGCCAACTTACTTCTGACAACGATCGGAGGACCGAAGGAGCTAACCGCTTTTTTGCACAACATGGGGGATCATGTAACTCGCCTTGATCGTTGGGAACCGGAGCTGAATGAAGCCATACCAAACGACGAGCGTGACACCACGATGCCTGTAGCAATGGCAACAACGTTGCGCAAACTATTAACTGGCGAACTACTTACTCTAGCTTCCCGGCAACAATTAATAGACTGGATGGAGGCGGATAAAGTTGCAGGACCACTTCTGCGCTCGGCCCTTCCGGCTGGCTGGTTTATTGCTGATAAATCTGGAGCCGGTGAGCGTGGGTCTCGCGGTATCATTGCAGCACTGGGGCCAGATGGTAAGCCCTCCCGTATCGTAGTTATCTACACGACGGGGAGTCAGGCAACTATGGATGAACGAAATAGACAGATCGCTGAGATAGGTGCCTCACTGATTAAGCATTGGTAACTGTCAGACCAAGTTTACTCATATATACTTTAGATTGATTTAAAACTTCATTTTTAATTTAAAAGGATCTAGGTGAAGATCCTTTT
>NZ_JBXAFS010000043.1:0-4397 GCF_058793355.1 Afipia sp. MLSD5-FHT05B12 | reverse complement strand
GTGCGAGATTTCGGAATCATTCATTGCGGCAACCGGCCCTTGATTTTTGCAAGACCTGCAGCCGCGCAGGCCTCGTCTTTCTCGCCGCCAGGTGCGCCACCAACTCCTATGGCGGCAACTACCTCGCCTTTGATCCTTACCGCGACCGCGCCGGGTAGAAGAAGGATATCAGGCAGGCTGGCAAAAGCAGCAGCATTGGGATTTGTCTTGAGCTTTTCGGTCCACACACTGAGGACATCGAAGCCGAAGATCGGCGCCATCGTCACTGTTGTATAGGCCTTGCGGAAGCTGGAGTCTTTGGTGTGGACAGTGCTGTGATCACCCTTGGCTTGCAGCCTGACATTGCCGGCTGCATCAACGATCGACACACTCACAGGCCAGCCCCTCTCTGCGCACACATGCACCGCTTCAGCGGCGGCTTCCATCGCCAGATCGAGCGACAAGAAGTTGCCGGTATTCTGAACTTGGGCAACCGCGGGAGCCGCCACGAAAACCGTGGTCACGGCGAGGCCTCGCGCAGCTAATCCAATGCAGGATCGCACAATCCTTGCCTTCTCCAGGAGTCTCATTTCCCGCCTCACTTTGCGTTCGGCAAGCGACCGAGGAACGTCAGGACGGCGGAAGCGATCTCCGGTCCGTGCGTCTCAAGTGCGAAGTGGCCAGCGTCGTAGGAATGAACCTCGGTCTTCGGCACCAGGGACTTGAAGAAGTCCCGGCCCTGCGTCGTGAAGAATGGGTCGTTGTTACCCCAAGTCACAAGTATCGGTGGCTGCCTGGTTTTCAGGTACTCCTGCCACTTCGGATATTGAGCGACGTTGTCCTGATACTGATAGAGCAACTCAACCTGAATCTTGTCATTGCCGGAACGATCGAGGAATGCCTGGTCGAAAGCCCACGCGTCTGGATTGACCAGATCCTTGCGCGAGGCACCGTGTGTGTACTGAAATTTTGTCGCCTCAGCATTGAAGGCCGCGCGCAGTGGCTTCTCGGTTTCCGGCGTCCGATTCTGCCAGGCGGGCGCGAAGCTGGCGACTACCTGCGGATTCCAGCCCTCGACATTGGTAACAGCGTTCTGCACGACGAAGCCGCGTACCTTGTCGGGATTCTTGAGGGCTAGCCGCATGCCGATGGGGCCGCCATAGTCCTGCATGTAGAGAATGTAATTCTTGAGCCCGACCGTGCTCGTGAATTCATCAACTACATCAGCCAAATTCGCAAACGTGTACTTGAAGGCATCGAGCGAGGGCGCGCTCGAATGACCGAAGCCTGGATAGTCGGGCGCGATGACATGGTACTTCGTAGCGAGAACCGGGATCAGTTCGCGAAACATGTGGGATGACGTAGGGAAGCCATGCAACAACAGCACCGTGGGAGCCGACTTCGGTCCTGCTTCGCGATAAAAAATGTCAAGATCTCGTACCTTGGCGACGTTATAAGTCACAGGCTCAGCCGCGAAGGAACTGGTCGCGAGAGCAGTGCCCAGAAGAGAGGTGGCTGCGACGATAGTGACTACCAATTTATTCATGATCAATTCTCGCTGTGTGGAGGCTTCGGTAATCGGATCTTATGCCGCGTTGCGGGCCGCGGGCACGATCGGAAAATCGATCGCGGTTCCTGCCACCTCGTTGACGTAATTGGTCAGAGTGTTCAGAGCGACATGAACCACGATCTCAATGATTTGCGCATCGTCGAATCCCGCCTGCTTGACAGCGGCAATGTCCGCGCCGTCGGCGTGCCCGCGCGCATGAGCAACTTTTCTGGCGAAACGCACCGCGGCATCTGCCTTCGGATCGCTGGACGTACCGTTGCGGTTCGCGGTGATCTCCGCATCGTCGAGCTTGGCGATGTTCTTGGCCAGGAACGTGTGGGCCGAGAGGCAGTAGTGACACCCGTTGATTTCTGCAACGGCGAGCGCGATCCGCTCGCGAGTCGCGCCGTCGAGCGCGCCTTTCGAGAGCGCGGTGTTGAGACCAAGATAGCCCTCTAACGCAGCCGGACTGTTGGCGATTAGGCGGAACAGGTTGGGCACCGAGCCAAGCTGGTTCTGGACGGCTTCGAGCAGCGGACGCGCGGCAACCGGTGAGGCATCAATTGAGGCGGGGGTCGGGATGCGTGACATTTAGCTTTCCTGTCTGACGTGAACCTTGGTTCAGGCTGCGGCCCATACCTGCTCCCTTCCAAAGAATCCGACTATCTGGTAATTTTGAAAGTCACCTTTCCAGATTTTGGAAGTAACAATGGATCGTTTCGAGTCAATGTCGGCATTCGTGACTGTGGTCGAGGCGGGCGGCTTTTCCGCCGCCTCGCGCGACAGCGGAATGCCTCTAGCAACGCTCAGCCGCAAAGTGTCTGAGCTCGAAGACCTTCTTGGGGTGAGTTTGGTCAGTCGCTCAACGCGTAAAATCACGCTGACCGACAGCGGTCAACCTTTCTACCTAGCGTGCCGTCGTTTACTGGATGAGTTAGGTGAAGCGGAACGTGTCGCGTCCGGTGAATACCGCGTACCGCGCGGCAAATTGATCATTACGGCGCCGATCGTGTTCGGACGAGTTCACCTCACCCCAATCGTGGTCGATTTTCTGAAGGCCTATCCCGAGGTCGGCGTTCAGTTGCACCTCTCTGATCAGATCGTCGATCTCATCGATGCGCAGGTGGATCTTGCCGTCCGGTTGAGCGAACTTCCCGACAGCAGCATGATCGCTCTGCGCATCGGGACAATCCGCAATATCATCTGCGCCAGTCCGGCCTATCTCGCAAAGCGGGGCACGCCGAAACATCCCGACGATCTCGCTGACCATGACTGCGTGACGCGCCCGACACTATCGGCGTCCAACGCGTGGCCGTTTCGAATCGGCAAGAGGACCAAAGAATTTCCAGTGCGCTCGCGGCTGGTTGTAACGACTGCAGAAGCGGCGATTGAAGCCGCCATCGCCGGTGCAGGATTGACCCGGGCATTCTGCTATCAGGTCGTCAACGCTGAGAAAGACGGCGATCTCGTCACTGTTCTCCGCGACTTTGAACCGGCCCCCTTTCCGCTCAACTTCGTGTATCCGAGTTCGCGGCTGATTCCGCTGAAGCTCCGGGCATTTCTCGACTATGCCGCGCCGCGGCTGAAGCAGCGACTGCAGTACCTCTGATCGAACAGACCGGCTCGAACGGGAACAGCGACCGGTCTGAGCGGTGAGGTTCTCCGCTCTTTTCCTATATGCGTTTTATATTGCTGCATGCCTTAGCAACGCGGGCGCGCAGTTGTTCCGGCACAGAGTTGCATCGCCATTTGGGACGTGAACCTATAAAACCAGGGCATTGCGGGAGCGGAAAAAACGGCCTGAAGAAAATGGTGGCCTGCAAAACGTCTTTGCCGCTTAACAGCTGCGAAACTGGCTGTGAGCGCCTTCGCGAGAGCGTCGGCTAGCTTCGCACCACATTCCTGAAGGCCGCCGAAAGTGCCGCAAGGGCATCGCGCGACCGACCGTCCTTGACCCTGGTGTGAAGCAGGATCGGCAAGCGCGGCAAATCGGGCAGCTTGAGCCTGGAGCCAACATCAACCGCGCCGAATGGCAACATGCGCGGAGCCAATGCAGCGACACCGAGCCCGGCCATCACGGCTGCGGCCACCGCCGCAACGCCGCCGCCGACGAAAATTTCCGTCCACGGCACACCGGCTTTATCGAGAAGCTGCCCGGCCAACGCGCGCACGCCACAGGGCTCGGCCATGGTGGCAAGTGGCAGGGGCTCGCCCGCGCGATGCTGCCAGCCAGGTGCAGCGAACCAGCCGAATTTTTCTTCGGTCAGAATTTCCCCGTCGTTTCGCCCCGCATGCAGGCGGACGATCGCGGTATCGAGTTCCCGCCGGTCGAAGCTTTGAAGCAGGTCGCCCGACGATCCGATCCGGATTTCGATCAGCAACTGCGGATCTTGCGCATTCATTCGCGCGATCAGTGCGGGGAGTTCCGGCCCCGCAACATGGTCGCTGATGCCGATGGTGAGGCGCTGCCGGGCTCCGGAAAATATGGCGAGGGCGCGATCTTGCACCTCCAGAAGTTCGCGAGCGTGTTCGAGAAAGGCCACGCCCCTCGCCGAAAGCTCCACGTACCGGGGCGTCCGCTCGACGAGCCGGCAACCGAGCCTTTCCTCGAGCCGCTTCAGCTTCAGGCTGACCGCGCCTTGCGTCGTCCGCATGGACTCAGCCGCGCGCGTGAAACTGCCCAGTTCGGCGATGCGAACAAAAGCCTGGACGGCGTCCATGTCGAGGGGGCGTTCAGTCATTTCCAACCAAAATAGCTGATATCACTATCCATAGCATATCAAAATAGTCGCGCAGCATCTATTAAGCCAAGACCAAATGAAAAGGATCTGCGATGCCGCTGCTTCACATCTCGCTGCGCGCCGGAAAG
>NZ_JBXAFS010000042.1:0-4919 GCF_058793355.1 Afipia sp. MLSD5-FHT05B12 | reverse complement strand
GTCGGCGATCGGCTCATCATGGTCGATTCGGGTTCTGGTGTCGGACAGTGGCAAGCCAATGCAACCAATTTGCCGGCCAACATGAAGGCGGCCGGCATCGACCCTGGTAAAATTGATACCATCCTAGTCTCGCATTTTCATCCCGACCATGTCTGGGGCTTGATGGAGAAGGGGACCAACGCGCTTGTGTTCCCGAAAGCCGAACTGATTGTCAGCAGTACCGAATACAAATGGTGGACGGAAGAAGGCCGGGTCGACAAGCTGCCCGATGGCCGTAAGGCCGCCGGAAAGCGCATCGCCGAAAATTTCCCAAAATGGAAGAACTGGAAGCTCGTCGAAGACAACGCCGAGGCGGCTCCTGGTGTGCGTGTCGTCGCAGCTCCAGGCCATACACCAGGTCATTCGGCATTCCTGGTTGCTTCCGGCAAACAGCAACTGATGGTGTCCAACGACGTCATGTATGTTCCCGCGCTGTTGGCGCCGCATCCCGATTGGCAGGGGGCCTATGATCAGGACGGCCCAACGGCGGTTGCTACGCGCCGGAAGCTCATTGATCGCGTCATTGCAGACAAGATGATGATCTGCGGTGCGCACTTCCCGTTCCCTGGCGCCGGCGTGTTCGCCAAGGATGGTGATGCCTATACCTTCGCGCCGGTAGCGTAATCCTGATCAAGTATGGAGAACACACTATGAAAAAGACACTGCACTCTGTCCTGACAAGCCTAACGCTGGTTGTCGGTCTCGGTTTTGCTTCGGCTGTTCTGCCGATCCCGGCTCACGCAGTAGATAATATGTCGTCGAGCGACGCTCCCGATCTGGCTTCGCCGCGCGCCAAAATCAAAGCCATGGATTACTCCGGCGCAATCGTTGAGCTGAAGAAGATCGCCGACACCAACCAGCACGCCGATGTCTACAATCTGCTCGGCTACAGTTTGCGCAAGAGCGGCGACTTTAAGACTGCGCTGACTTACTACACCAAAGCGCTTGAATTCGATGCCGACCATAAGGCGGCCCGTGAGTATCTGGGCGAGCTCTACGTCGAAACGGGCAATATCGATAAAGCCAAGGAGCAACTCGTTATCCTCAGCCGCTTATGCCCTGGTGGGTGTGAGGAGCGCGAAGACCTGCAAAAGGCAATCGCCACCACCACAGCGGCCGGGAAATAATAAGAAGGATGCGGGCGTTTACCCGCCCGCATCCTTTCGGCGCTTTGGAAAAACGGGGGTGGATCGATGGCGCAGCATTTACGACGCGACGTGAGCTGCTTGACAATATTATTCTGCTCGCAAGCAGATTGCTCCTCGCTGGGATATTTGTTCACGAAGGCTGGGTTCTTGCCACGAATTTTCATGCCGCTTCTGCAGGTATGGCGAAACTCGGTGTCTCGGAATTTCTCTTCGTCCCCGCAATTGCTTTACAGCTCGTCGCAGGCTCAGCCATCGCGATCGGGTGGTATACGCGCTTGGGGGCGCTGGCACTGGGTCTGTTCTGCATCGTAGCCGCTGTCTTGTTTCACACAAATTTCGCCAATCGAAATGAACTGCTGCATTTCGAGAAGGATTTCGCCATCGCTGGTGGAATGTTTGTATTAGCGTTATGCGGCGCTGAGGTTGGTCCCTGGAAGGTAGATCCGAACAAAGAAGTGAACTTGACGATGATTGAAGAAATGTTTTCGTGAAACGACGTGTTGAGTGCGTCCGCGATGACAATCGTTGGTACAGGCGTCGATTGAAAAACCCTCAAAAGGAAAGAGTTCTGTGATGAAGCGTACGTTGATAGCCGTCGCAATGGCATTCTTTGGAGTTGGCGTCGCCGCTGCGCAGCAGGACACAATATCGGCGCGTATTGCACTCATGAAGGCAAATGCCAAGAGCATGTATGGCGGTCTCAATCAGATGGTGAAGGAAACGAAGCCTTACGATCAGGCTGTGGTCGATACCGCGCTCGCGCAGCTGGAAGAAGCGGTCGGTAAATTAGGTTCTTTGTATCCAGACAGCACCAAGGGCTTGAAATCTCCAGTCGATGACTACAGTGCGTCAGCAAAGATATGGGACAACAAGGCGGATTTTGAATCGCACATTTCAAAGTTGACGAAGATCGTTGCTGACAGCAAGAGCAAGATCAACAATCTCGATGCTTTGAAGGCTGCGTATCCGACATTGAACGGAGGGTGTATCGGATGCCACGAAGTCTATCGCCTAAAGAACGGGTAGTTTCCATTTTACATAGGCCGGTGAGCATGCGCGCTCGCGCATGCGATTTTACGAGAGTCCGGGGCGTTCATGTTACGGAAGCTGTTCTTGCTGGCGGTGTTAGCTTTTGTTGCTGGCGCTACCGTTTTCTGGCTCGTCACCATCCCCGCAGTGGTCCCGGCAGAACATTTGCCAGTCCATCTCCCGGACCTGCCCAACGGGCAGACTGTCTTTAACGCTGGGGGCTGTGCATCCTGTCATGCGAGTACCGGCGGATCACGCACCATGCTGGGAGGAGGTTTGGCGATCCCTTCGCCATTTGGAGTATTTTACGCTCCGAACATCTCGCCCCATGAAACCGACGGTATTGGAAGTTGGACCGAGGCAAATTTCGTCACTGCTCTGAAAGAGGGAACCTCGCCCGCTGGAACGCACTACTTCCCAGCATTTCCTTACGGCTCCTATCGACGGGCCACGACCGAGGATATCCGTGACCTATTTGCTTACATCAAGACACTGCCGCCGCATACTGGACGCATCCGCGATCACGAGGTGAAGTTTCCGTTCAACATTCGCCGCTTGGTCGGGGGATGGAAGTTTCTTTTCCTCGATGGGAAGCAGATCATATCCGATCCGAAAGAGTCGGTGGAATGGAATCGGGGCGCTTACCTCGTGAATAGTCTTGGTCATTGTGCCGAGTGCCACAGCTCCCGAAATTTTCTTGGTGGTATCGTCACCTCGCAGCGGTTTGCCGGTGGGCCTAATCCTGAAGGTGAAGGGTGGGTCCCGAATATCACGCAGAAGGGCCTCAAGGATTGGTCCGAAAAGGACATCGCCGCTTTTCTCAAAAGCGGTGAGCGGCCAGACGGTGACACGGTGGGCGGTTCCATGGTCCGTGTGATCAAGAACATCTCCCAACTAAGCGACGGTGATCGGGCCGCCATTGCGGCTTATCTAAAATCTCTGCCTGCTATTGAGATACTGCCGCGGGCCAACAAACCGTGATCGCGAAATCCTGGTCCGGGACTCAGCGTCGGCGGCACGTACCTTGCTGCCATGGCGGCGCTGATGTCAGTCTATGCCCTAGTGTTTGACAAAGTCCCGCAAGTCATGTGGACGATGGTCATCGGGGCCGCGTGATTATTTGGGGCGCGGACTCGTTATCACGCAGCCAAATGCGGATTGATGCGAGTTTGACGAATTCCGGGTAGCCGGTTGCGAGCCTCCAATATTGGACCGCAACTTGTCGGAATTACTCGATCTCGATGAAGAACACTTCGACGAGATTGCGCGTGCGATTCTTATACGAACTAAAGCAAATCCGGTCTTTGCGACCGCGCTTCGGCGCGCGGCAGGGCGCCGATGGCGAGACCAGCCATGATGACAAGCGCGGAGAGGATCAGTATCGGGTCCAGCTTTTCGCCGAGGAAGACGGCGGCGAGGCCGATGCCGAAGACCGGTGTTGCAAGGACTCCGAGCGCTGCGGTGGTGGCCGGCACCCGTCTGTTCACAACGGTCATCGCCCAGAAGCCGAGCGCCGTACCGATCACGCCGTTATAGACAAGCGCGATGATGGTGGACGTGCTCATCCGCGTCGGCGGTGGTCCCTCGAAGGTGAAGGCGAGGATCGCAAGCACCGCAGTGGCAAGCAGGCATTGCCACGGCATGAGCTGGAGCGGTGTTGCCGTCCAGCGATGGGTGCGCGTGTAGACGATGCTCACTGACCAGCAGATCGCCGCCAGCATCGGGAGGCCATGGCCGAGTATCGCGTCTTTTCTATTCCAGTCGAAGGCATCTGGCCCGACGAGGAGCAACAGGCCGGTCATGCCAATTCCGATGCCGGCGATTTGCCGAATCGACATCCGCTCTTTGAGGAAAAGAAGCGCGGCCGGCGCGACCCAGAGCGGCGTGGTGTAGCCGAGCACGATTGCGCGGCCGGCTGAGACATATGTCAGGCCAGCCGTCAGCAGGGCCGCGAAGGCGACCATGTGAAACAGGGAGATCACGAGAACCATCGGGTAGTCAGCGCGCGGGGGACGCACGAGTTGCCGGGTGGCATGAAGGCCGGGAATGAGCACCGCCGCCGCCAGCGCCGTGCGTATCGTGACGGCCCAGAGCGGTGTGATGTCCTGCACCGCTAGCTTCATGACGACCCAGTTGAGACTCCAGGCCAGCACAACGAAGACGAAAAGCCCGACGGTCGACAGAGCAGTTGAAGCCGGTCGTCCGGCGGGCAAGGTGGTGGGGCGGTACGGATGTCATTGAGCAGCGAGTAGGCTTAATAAGCTATGAGCACGGCATTGCCTCAGGCGTATTGCGCGAGGCCGTGGCCGAGGGACCAATTCTCTTTGGTGCCCTCGATAAGGTTCACGAACACGTCTTCTGGCCGGATGCCGGGGCTCTCGCCGAGCAACCCCGCGATCCGCCGGAACAGCGCTTTCTTCTGCTCCACGGTGCGGGTGTTCATCGCGCTGATCTGGATAAATACGAGATCATCGCTCCGGGTGATGCCAAGATACGATGAACCATAGCGGAAGTTCGCAGCATCATGCTCAGTAATGGTCATGAACTGGTCATCCTCGGGCACGTTAAAGGTTTCGCGCATCGCGCGATAAAGGCCATCGAAGATCGCCTGCCGGTAGGCGTCTGACTTTCCGGCGCGCAGCGAGATGTGAAGCAGCGGCATCGCAGATCCTTTTCATTTGGTCTTGGCTTAATAGATGCTGC
>NZ_JBXAFS010000041.1:0-6586 GCF_058793355.1 Afipia sp. MLSD5-FHT05B12 | reverse complement strand
TTAGGTTACGCGCGAGAAGGTGTCCTTTAGCGCGCTGACTGTTGCGAGTTTTGCACGCAGACGTCCGGGTCAAGCGTTCCCGCAGCGAAGCGAGGACAACGCTTGACGCGGCGGCGACACCACAAACTTTTCATTGGGTGCAGGCGAAGTCCTGCACCCCTGCCACGTGGCGAACGGGGGGAGCGCGAGGGGGAACGCCTCGCATCTAAAGAAGACTCGCGCCGAAGGCGCTCCGCTTATCTCTCGTTACGGTGTTGTCATCTGTTAGTTCGATCGATTGGGTAAGCACGTGGAGATGTTGATTCTCTTTGCGCCTCCGGGTGCGTTGCCTCCGGAGGGCGGGATGGTTTCGATCGTGCGGGCGACCGACGGCGTTGAAGGGATTCCAGCCGGGTTTCCCATTTTACTCGACGCGCAGATGTCGATCATCGAGCCGGCTTTCAGCTATTTGCTCGAGCTCGCCACGATCCCCGGCCGTTCGCATGCGACGGAGACGCTGCGGACCTACAGCGAGCACCTGCATGACTGGTTCGACAGCTTGGAGCAGAGCGGCCTCGACTGGCGGCTTGCCGACGAAGGAACGATTGCTGGGTACCGCAACAGGATGCTGGCGGCACCGAGCCCCCATACGGGTCGCCCTTATGCCCGTTCAACCGTGAACGATCGTGTCCGGTCAGTGTGCCGCTTCTATTTGTGGGCGCATCGGCGCGGTCTGATCGACACGCTGCCGTTCGATTATGTCGATGTGTCGCTCCGGTCGTCGCGCCAGGGCATGATGGCGCATCTTGACCACCGTCGGCCTATCATAGCGGCGAATGTCCTGACAATTTCGGAAGCGGAGCGGCTGCCGCGCCCGCTGCGCGTCGATCAGCTCCAGGCTCTGTTCCACCATCTCGATCCGCCCTATGGGCTGATCGCAGAATGGGCGCTGGCGACCGGAATGCGCCGCAAGGAGTTGTGCGGCCTGAAGCTTCAACAGGTACCGGAGGTTGCCCATCTCGACATCGAGGAAGATCCGCTGGTCGGCATCCCGCTGACCATCACCAAGGGAGACCGGCCAAGGACCGTCTATCCGCCGTTGCGGCTAATCGACCGAACCCACTGGTACGCCGGAGAGGAGCGCGCCGCGCTCGTGAAGCGATTGCGCGCGGCTCGACCGCGCTATCGGTCGCCGGCGACGCTCTTCCTCAACAGCAAGGGCGATCCCATCACACGCGCAAGGCTCTCGGCGGTCTTCGGCGCTGGATTCAGGGCTGCCGGGCTCGCCGGATCAGGGCATTGGCTGCGACACACCTTTGCGATGGCGATGCTTGTCCGCCTGCAAAAGCAGGCGGCGACAACGCCTGACCTCAACCCGCTCAAGATCGTGCAGGTCCTTCTTGGTCATGCGTCGATCCAGTCGACCGCGATCTATCTGCGCTGTGTTGAGCTTCACGCGGACACACTCGCTGAGAGCCTCGCCTATCTGTATGGCGAACTGGTGCCTCATGGCCGTTCGTAAGCGGACCCCGATCGACCGCCGGTTTGCAACTGAGGCGACGCAGACGGCGGCGGTGGACTCGATAGCGCCGGCTGACACGATCATTTTCGTCGATGCCTGGGGCAACCCCGATCAGCGGTTCGATTCCGGACAGCTCGCCGGCCTGCCTGTCGATCTGCGTGACCTCCTGGTCGAGGCATTCCGCGCGCATTGCGTCGCTCAGCAATCAGCAACACGCCAGACGACATGGAGGGCGCTCCGACGTTTCACCTGTTTCGTCGTTGACGACGGCATGATCGAGACCGCGAGTGATCTCGATACCGCGGCACTTGGCCGCTATGTACTCTGGCTGAAGAAGCAAGGGGCATCGCGAGCGCCACGCGGGGCCCACGCTATCGCCTTCGACCTTCTGCGTCCCTTGCTCTTCTGGTGTCGGCGTAATCGACGCGGGCGCATAGCGCACGACCTGGAGATCCCCTGGAATGCGTTTCCGGGGCGGAGGGCGAGCCAACAGCCTCGGCGACGACTTCCCTCGAATCAGGTCAAGGCGATCCTGCGGGCCTGCTACGAGGAGATCGACGAGGCCTGGGCCCGGTTTCAGTACGGGCAGGAGGTTATCCGACGCCCCGAGCTACCGCCCAAGACCTTGCGCGGCCAGGGGCTCGACCGATGGATATGGCGCATCGGCCGGATCGACGACGGCCTCATGCCCGACACGACTGTCCTCGAGGCGCACGGGATCAAGTCCAGCACGCTGGTCCAGTACTGGGGCGGCGCTCGGACCATGGCGCAGTATTTCCATATCACCACCGACACGCTGGTTCCTTTCTTCTTGGCCATCGCCATCCAGACCGCGGCCAATCCCGAACCGCTGCGCCACATCCGTCGGGATTGCCTTGTGCCGCATCCGCTCGACGAACACCGCGTCATCGTCGACTGGAACAAGCCCAAAACGGGCGCGCGGCTTCAGAAAGCGCAGCGGCGGTCCTTCGATCGCCGTCGGCGGTATGCCGCACCCAACCTGATCGAGATGATGCTGGCGCTGACAGAACCGATCATCGCCACAGCACCGCCAAGCGAGCAAGATCGACTCTTCCTGACGCGCAGCATCCATAAGGAGCATTCGCGCCGATCGCTTCGCAGCCGCACCGGGGTCATCGAACACACCGTTCTGAGGCGTGCCATCCTCAGATTCATCGAGCGCGCCAACCAACGCATCGACGCGTGGAACACGGACCATCCGGACCAACTGCGGGAGCCGATCGCAGACTTTGCGCCGGCGTTATTTCGTGGAAGCGTGGCGACTGAGCACTACCGCGCGTCGGGCGGAGACGTTCTCGTCGCTCAATCGATCCTGAACCATGCCAGCGTCGCAACAACAGAGACCTATCTCAAGAGCGAGGAGACGACCCGCCTCCAGCGCCAGACGATCGCGCACCTGCAAGAGCAGATGATCAACTGGGTGCTCGGCCCCGAGCGCGACACGCCTCCGCCGGCCTTCGGGAAGCTGCGCGCCACCGCCCCTTTCGGGCACGACTGCCTGGCTCCTGTCGCTCCCGGCCGAGACGGCGTCGATCGCCTCTGCCCGCAGTTCGGCGGCTGCCTCGCTTGTCCGGGCCTCGTCGTCCCGATCGATGTCGGGCATCTGGCGCGCATCCTCGCCGCTGTCGATCGGCTCGAAGAGGCTCGTAAACGGCTCGATCCGAAGCGCTGGAGCCTTCTCTATGCCCCGTCGTGGCGCATTCTCACCCAGGACATCCTCCCGGATTTCCCCGCGAACATGCACGAGCCCGCCCGCAAGCTCGCTACCGGCATGCCGCTGCTCCCGGAGTTGGAATGACTATGCCGGCACAATCAGAGCGGCTCCATCGTTTCGATGCCGCGCAACGCGTTTCGTCACGATCGATCTGGACCGATGCGCAATGGCATTTCGACCATACGCGGGCCGATCTGCGTCGTCACCAATTTCGCGTCGATTGGGCATTCGAGCTGCCGGACGGCAGTCGCTTCACCGATCCGCGATGGCATCGGTGGCTGGAGGATGCCCGCACCTTCCTATGGTCGCTTCGCGTCGATCCTCCTGTCGGTCGCCGGCAAGCTCAGGCCAGATCGCTTGTGACAGTGGCCGTCCAGCTGCGCTTCCTGATCCGATGGATGGCGGGCCGGGGCATGCACGGGTTCGACGAGTTGGACACCGATACGGCAAAAGAGTTCATGCGATCCGTCACGGAGCGACGCGGCCATGCAGGCATGCCGCTCCGACCGGGCACCCGTCAGGCATACGCCAATCTATTGATCGGCCTCTTCCAGCAAAGAGCCAGACTGGCCTGCCCACCGAGCGAGCATCCCTTCGCCGATGAGCGCGCTAGCCGGTTCTCCGGCTTCGGCCGCCAGACCATCCAGCGCTTGCCCCACACGCCGGACGACATCGCCGTTGCGCTCATCTCGGCAGCGATCCGGCTGATCGGGCAACCAGCCGCCGACGTCATCGCGCTGCGCGACCGCGTCGTGCCGTTTCGCAAGGACGATCCTGGCCCAACGCCTTTCGCCCACCGCCAGGCCGTCCGTGCGCTCGTCTCCTCGTTCCGCTTTTCCACGATCGAGGGCGAGGAGGTCGCCTGGCACCCTCCGTTGACCCGCACAAGGGAGTTGCGCCTGCTGATCAACCGGATTCAGGAGGCGTGTTTCGTCACCATCTCCTATCTGGTCGGCGCGCGCGTGTCAGAGATTCTCTCGCTTCAAGCGAACTGCGTCGAAGAGCGCCCATCCGCCGATGGCGCCGAATCCTTTAGCTATCTCCGCGGGCGGATCTTCAAGACCGCCGGCACTGACGCCGGAACGCCGCATCTCTGGCCGGCGCCGGCACCCGTCCTGCGCGCCGTCGAGGTCCTGCATCATCTGTCGGAGCCATTTCGCGCTGAGACAGGCCGATCGGAGCTCTGGCTCTCCCTCGCTGGCAGGGGCGTCGTCGACCGCCGCCCGCCGGAGGTCCCGACCGGCTGGTCTCTCATCATCCGGCTGAACCGGAGGTTCGCTCCCTTCATCGATCTGCCTTGTCAGGGTGACGGCACGCCCTGGCACCTGACCACGCATCAGGGGCGCAAGACTTTCGCCCGCTTCGTCGGCAAGCGCGATCGCACCGGCCTGCACGCTCTCCAGCATCACTTCGGGCATGTGACCCGCATCATGACCGACAGCGCCTATGTCGGTACCGATTTTGATCTGAGCGAGCTCGTGGACGCACAGACCCTCGAAGAGACGCGCTTCGCTCTCGAGGAGCTGCTCACCGCCTCGCGCCTCGCCGGCAATGGCGGGCGCCGTTTGTCCTCGCGATCGCGTTTCCGCGGCCGCACGCGCGACGGCGAGCTCGCCGCCTACATCAATTTCCTGATCGAAGACAGCGGCATGCGGCTCGGCGTCTGCGATTGGGGGTATTGCGTCTACCGTGTGGAGACCGCCGCCTGCATGGGCGACAATCGTGGTCCGAACGCGCTCTGGCGCACCCAGAGCACCTGCGCAAGCTGCGCCAACTTCGCCGTCACCGAGCGTCATCGCCCGGTCTGGCAGGCACGCCTCGACCGCAATCTGGCGTTGATCGCCGATCGACGCCTCGACGATCCAAGCCTCGCGCTCGCCAACACGCGCATCGCCGAGTGCCAACGCATTCTGTCCGATCTTTCCGCCGCAGGAGAAGGCCATGCCCAAGAGATCCACCGCAAATCCGGATGATCGGCGCATAAAGGCCACGGCGGAGAAGCTGCGCGCGGCGCTCGATCGATTGACGAATGGATCCTCAGAACAACCCGCCGCTTCGATCCGACGTTTGACCGTCGCTGCGCTCGCGCGCGAGGCGGGCGTCGGCCGCAACGCCATCTACGCCAATCACCGTGACATCCTCGACGCCCTCATCCGAGCCCGCCGACGGCAAAGCGTACCTGATCGGATCACCACCATGGGCGACACACTCGTCGAACAGCGTGGTGTAATCGACAACATGCAGCAGCAGATCCGGCAGATCGTCACTGAGAATGCCGGCCTCCTCCAACGCGCCATCGAGGCGGAACGCCGTGCCGAGAGGGCCGAGCGCCGCAGCGCCCACTTGACCAAGGAGATCGTTGTCCTGCGCGGTCCCGCAGTGCTGCGAACGTCGAGCGAATGACCTCGTGCGTCGCGGGTGCCGTTCTCGTCGCGGCGGATTCACGAGCATTACCTTGGATCCGCTCCGAAGCGGCGGTATCACGGCGCCATCTGCACGAACAATCGAGCCTTCTCCGTTGGATCGGGGTCGCGGGATCAACCCGCCGTACCTTCGATCGCGCTACTGTTGCCGCGGTGATGTCGCCGTCGCGGCGGTAGTGAGGGCCTTTGAGCAATGCTCTCCTGTTGGGTTGCTTAGCCCACGTCCATACCGGCCTTTTTCTGGGGGATCACGCGCCACAATACGCTCGCTGCGCTCGCCGACCTTTACCCGCAATGGCTCGTTCGCGATCTTCTTCCCCTGCCGCCAAGCGGCGGCATTCCTCGCGAGGCAACAAGATCGCTCAGCCCGCCATCCTCCGCTGACGCTGCGGGCCAGAGGCTGCAGGTCGGTCGTTGCGGCGCTCAAAGATCGCCATCAAGGCCGCGATGGTCGCGGGCTTGGAAACAGCAACAGGAGATCACTATGGCTCAGATTGGCACCTTCACCCGCGCCGAAGACGGCTCATACACCGGCACCATCAAGACGCTCTCGCTCAATTTCAAGGCGCGCTTCCTTCCGGCCGAACCCTCTGAGAACGAGAAGGCTCCGAACTTGCGCGTGGTGGTCGGTAATGTCGAGATAGGTGCCGCGTGGCAGCGGACCTCCAAGGACAACAACACCGTCTACCACTCGGTCAAGCTCGACGACCCGTCCTTCCCGGCGCCGATCTACGCCAACCTCGTCGCGGTCGATGACGGCTACGCATTGGTCTGGTCGCGCTGATGCGGCCACCGCTCGGATGCGGCGCCCCATCTCGGGGCGTCGCAAATCCGACAACAGGACACTGTAGAAGTGTCCTTCAGAAAATGTCGCTATCGGATCAACCGCTTCATTTCAGAAAGACGGTTGCCAACTGACCTAAAACG
>NZ_JBXAFS010000040.1:0-6784 GCF_058793355.1 Afipia sp. MLSD5-FHT05B12 | reverse complement strand
CTTACGCATCGTCCGTCTCCTCGATTGGAGAACAGAACCCTAACTTATAATCGGGGGCGTTTCAGGGGAGCAGGTCACAAGTTCCTGGCTCTAACTACACGGTAGAGCTTGTTCTACTCACGTTGCTCAAGGCTCATGAAAAATCACTTCGCGATTATAATAGGCGGATAAAGCGTCGAGCAGCTAGCCTGATTAAGAAATTTGGGTTTTTTCATCCATTACTCGTGGATGGAAGTAACACGGTAGTTGGCGGCACTCTTTATTTCCTTGCCGCGAAGATGTTGGAGTTGAACGACGTCCCTGTAGTCAGGGTAACCCATTTGTCAGATGAGCAAATCCGTTTGTATCGGATTGCTGAAGAGCGACTTTCAGAGCTTGCTCCTTGGAACAAAAAGGCTCTGGGCGAAGAATTCAAATTTCTATCCGTACTTGAACCGGACTTTGACTTCGAAATTGTAGGTTTCTCGCCGACCGAAGTCGATAATGCCATCGCCAGTCTCGATGAGATGGATCAGCCTAATAATGATGATATTCATCTTACACTGGTGCAGTCCAACCCTGTCTCCGTACTGGGCGACCTCTGGAAACTCCACCATCATCGTGTGATCTGCGGATCCGCGCTGGACCGCCCGACCTGGTCGGCCCTTATGGAGGACGACCGAGCTTCGCTTGTTTTTACGGATCCGCCCTACAACGTAAAGATCAACGGGCACGTGTCCGGAAACGGACAAGTTGTTCATCGTGAATTCGCGATGGCCAGTGGCGAAATGACGACCGATGGTTATCGCGATTTTCTGCGCTCTTTCATGAAAAATGCACATGACCACGCACGCGATGGCTCATTGCATTATGTTTGTATTGATTGGCGTCATGTCGATGACGTCCTGGCCGTCGGGAGGTCCGTCTTTACGGATGTGATCAACATGTGCTGCTGGGTCAAACCCAACGCGGGAATGGGCAGCTTCTATCGCAGCCGCCATGAATTGATTCCCGTGTTTCGGAAAGGCAAGAAGCAGCACCGAAACAACATCGAGCTGGGCCGCCACGGCCGAAATCGCAGCAACGTATGGGAATACGCCGGTGCGACGACATTTGCGGGCCGGACGACCGAAGAGGGCAATATTCTGGCGATGCACCCTACGGCAAAGCCGGTCGACATGATCGTCGACGCGATCATGGATTCCACCGCGCGAAACGAGATCGTCGCGGATCCCTTTCTCGGTAGCGGGGCAACACTGATCGCAGCCGAACGGATCGGCCGCCGGCTTTACGGCATCGAACTCGATCCCTTGTACGTCGATGTCGCGATCCGGCGTTGGCAAAAACACACCGGTCAGAACGCGATTCACGTCGCCAGCGGAAAGACATTTAACGAAATTCGGGCTGGAGGAGGCCAAGCCAATGTCTGAATCGAAAAATTCCCGGCCTTATGAAATCGGTCATGGGCGACCACCCGTCAAAACCCAGTTCAAACCTGGAGAGTCGGGTAACCCCAAAGGGCGCCCTGCCCGGAAGCCGGATCTTACGGCTCGTATCGGTAAAAAGCTCGCCTCGAAACGTTCAATATTGATTTCCGGGAATCGCGTTAAATTACCGGTTGAAGAAATTCTTCTCGAGCGGCTCATTGAAAGGGCTGCAAAAGGCGATGTGAAGCTTCTTCTTTTTCTTCTGACCGAGTCGCAAAAGTATAGAGACGGTCAGCAGAGTGCAGAAGCGCAACGATGGCGCAAATATAGTCAGAAAGAACTTGCAGAGATGACGGAGCAAGAACGCGTTGATCTTTATTTCGAAACGCTGAAGGTGGCCCACGGGAAAACTTCCTAGAAGTACGATGGACACGAGAAACAGAATAACCATGGGCGGTCCGGGTGTTTCGGCCCGGATCGCTCGTCATGCTCTCGACTATGGTCTGCCGCTATTGATCATCGGCGGCATCGTGATGCCTTTGATGTAAGTGCCGTCGTCGAGTTGTGCGGAGACCACAGGGAACATTCCGGTTGGCTCTTTCATCATGGGTTTTCCGTCTGGAACTACGACGCATCCAAAGAGAGCGGGATCTGGTTCACCTGCGGATTCGCCTCTAATTGAACGCGACAGACCCTTGGTCAAAACGTCCTGCATGCGGTCTTCGAGATGGCGGTTATAAAGCGAGAACATCGACGTGACCGATTGATAGTCGCCGCAGATGATCGCACCGGGCGCGCCGCTTAGCGCCCGCGCAAACACGCGCGTGGCGGATGGCGATGCCGGATTCTGGCGGCGCTGTTTCTCCGCCGCATCTGCTGCGGCCACGCGGCTGGCGGCTGCGCGCTGCTCTTGCTCAAGGAACGATTTGGTCGATTTTAGAGCCTCTGGGATTTTGGCTCCTACATCCGAGAACAGATTGTAAAGGAAGACAACCACCACGCCAAATACAACAAGACCGATCATTTCCTGCAGTTTCCTGATCCAGGGCGGCTGATAGGGATTTTCTATGGTGGGATGATCTTCCGCAGATTCATTAGCGGGGCGCGCGATCTCGATATGATCTCTCGAATTTTTCATCTCAATGAATCCTGCTGTAATGGTTGAGGGCTAAGCGATTTTCTCGATCACCCAGTCGTGCAGACCCATTTTCAGAATTGTCGCCGCCAGATCCCGACCGGCCCAGACATGAACATCGCGACGCTCCGAAGGGGCTGACAGGTCGCCCTTGGGCGAATGACAGATAAAGAAGAAGCGGTCGAAGCGATCCGTCTCATCCACGCGTTCGATGTACTCGTCGAGAGTCTTTTGAGATGCGACCGACTTCACCTGAACCGCTGCGATCTCACTGGTCGTTGCCTGCTCCAGCTCCATGTCGACGGTTTTCTGGGTGCCTCCGAGGGCAGACACCCTGTTCCATCCGCTGCGGGCAAATACGATGTCGATCAGCGTCTCGAAGTCTTTCCAGTGGAGTGCGACGATGGAATCTGCAAGAACATCGATCAGGGTGTTTCTAGCCGTCGTGCTCCTGGCCACGATCGGCTCCTCGATGCCATTGAGACGGCGAAGGAGGTATGCGCGGGCCTCGACATTGCAGATGGTGCGCCGATAGCCCGCCACCTTGGTCAGCCGCGTACTGAGGCTGTCGATCCGGAGCGGCACACCCTTCAGATCGGTGTTTTTCCAGCCACCGATCGACTTGCGTATCCGCTCGCCGGTGATCTTCAGATCTTCCGTCAGCCAGATCACGTCGGGGTCCGCAAAGGTCCACCACAGATGGTCTTTGGCAAACGTGATCCACAGGCAGTCCGCGCCGAGGTGATAGAAGTCGATGACTTCTCTGGCGTCCCGGGTTGCTGCCTGGACGTCCCGCCCCTGCGCCACCAGCGCCGCTCTTATTTTGGCGATATCGGCTTCCAACGCCAAATCGTGGGTTACCTTGCCGTAGCCAAAATGAAGCTCGTTGCGCGCCAGTGCAGCCTCAGCCCACCTCCCTTTAGGGCCAAGCTTGATGTAGCGGACATCCCCTGCATCGATCATGTGTCGCCTCCGTTTCCGGACCGACCCATAGCGTCCTTTTGAGGTATAATCCAGTTTTGGGATAATCCTTTTCTGGGATGAGATTGACCGCCGCCGATTCACGGCTCTGGCGGCATATGGATAAGTCCCTCAAATCCGCGGAATACGCCCGGCTGGTCGCGATCCTTGTCGCGGCGCGGGATGCTGCCGGGATGAGCCAGCAGAAGCTGGCGGATCGGCTGGACGAACATCAATCCTTCATAGCCAAGTATGAGGGCGGCGAGCGCCGTATCGATGTCATCGAATTTATCGCGATTGCGCGGGCTCTCGGGGCTGATCCCGAGAAGCTATTCCGGGACTTTGCCGCCGGGAAACGGCCTCTGCGAGCCAAGACCAGAAAACAGAAATAGGCCCCTGCGGCACGATCACATTATGATCCAGTGCCGCCGATAAGAGCCACAAGATTGCTGCGTTTCTCCTCGACTTCGCCCGCACACGGAGCGTCACTGTCGCCGTAAAACGGAGGCAGGATAATGGACCGCAAGATTACAGAACAGGCGATTGCGCTGATACTCACCGAGATCGGTACTCGCCTTGGCGAGGCCGCACGGATTGCCAAAGCGGCCGAGGCCTGCGCGCTCGCCGGCAGCGTCAGTGAAGGTGTCAGGGTCTCGATGGATCTTGAGCAGATCTTCTATGAGACCCATCGGTTGCAGGATGCGGCTTCGCTACTCAACCGGTTATCGAGCGACTAACAATCACTGTCCGACTGAAAGGTTCTCGGCCCGTCGGCGAACGACGGGCTTGCGGCAGTGGCAGCACAGGACGCTGTCGTTGACAGCAGGAGAACCGAAATGCCCACCAACAATCGAAAACCTTCGCGCAAGACCGGGCGTAAATCCACACCGGCACCAAAGCGATCGACGAAACCGGCCTCTAAGGCTCTGCCGCCCGTCGCGCCGAAGAAGCCGGTCACGCCGAAGATGCCGAACGTGGCCATGTCCAAGCAGGACAAGGTCCTCGAAATGCTACGTGCTCCCGCCGGGACCACAATTGCCGCGATCATGAAAGCAACCGACTGGCAGCAACATTCGGTGCGCGGCCTCTTTGCAGGGACCGTGCGCAAAAAACTCAAGCTGAACCTGACCTCGACCAAAACCGATGGCCAGCGCATCTACCGGATCGCGAAACCGGGCACAGCGAAATGATCCGCGCCCCCTCCACGAAGCCAGCCGATACCGCAGTGAAAGCCGAACTTGATCGGCTGGCGACAGCTCCCATCGTCGAACTGCGCAAACGTTATCGGGAGGTGCTGCGAACGGACCCGCCAAAGGCTTTCGGTCCAGACCTGCTGCGTCGGAGTATTGCCCATCGGATTCAGGAAAAGGCCTATGGCGGGTTGTCCGGTCCGACCAAGCGCCTGCTCGACCAGCTTGTGAAAGCCATGGCTGCCAAGCCCAATGGAAAGCTTGAACTGCCACGCCGGATCAAGCCTGGCTCAGAGCTGGTCCGGACATGGAAGGGAAAAACCTACCGGGTCGTGGTCCGGCCGGACGGGTTTGCCTATGACGGCAAGACCTACGCGGGACTCTCCGAGATCGCTTCCCTGATTGCGGGCACCAACTGGAACGGGCCGCGCTTCTTCGGGCTGCGGTCGCAGACAGAAAAGGCCACGTCGGATGGCAAGTAGCGCTCCCAAACCCCTGCGCTGCGCCATCTACACCCGCAAATCGACCGAACATGGCCTCGAGCTGGAATTCAACTCGCTCGATGCCCAGCGGGACGCGTGCGAGGCGTATATAAAGAGCCAGGCATCACTCGGCTGGAAGGTCATCACGCAGCCCTATGATGACCCGGCATTCTCCGGCGGCAACCTTGAGCGCCCTGCTCTCCAACGACTTCTGAAGGATATCGACGCCGGCAAAGTCGATGTCGTCGTGGTCTACAAGATCGACCGCCTCACCCGCTCGCTGGCGGATTTCGCCAAACTGGTCGAAGCATTCGAGGCCAGATCGATCTCATTCGTGGCCGTTACCCAGCAGTTTAACACCACGACGTCGATGGGAAGGCTGACGCTGAACGTTCTCTTATCCTTTGCTCAGTTCGAGCGCGAACTTTCTTCGGAGCGGGTGCGCGACAAGATCGCGGCGTCCCGTGCCAAGGGCAAATGGACCGGCGGCAACGTTCCGTTTGGCTACCGGACCGAAAACAAAAAGCTAGTGATCGACGAACCCGAGGCCAAAATCGTCCGCTACATCTTCAAGCGCTATCTCGAACTTGGCAGTTTCGGCTCACTGGTCCTGGACCTCGATGCAAAGGGCATTCGGTCGAGGATAAAGAAAGCAAAAAAGTCGGATGCTCGCGTGGCATCGCCCTTCACCTACGGTCCCCTGGCCTACCTATTGAACAACCGACTTTATATTGGCGAGGTGCCTCACAAAGACAAATGGCATCCTGGAGAGCATCCGCCCATCATCACGAGAGCCATATTTGAAGCTGTCCAGGCGAAACTGGCCTCTAACTCAGTGATGCGAAAAAACCGTCGCTCAGAAAGTGGCGCGCTGCTGATGGGCAAACTGTTCGACGACCGCGATAACCGCATGAGTCCGAGCTACTCGACCAAAAAGGGCGTCCGCTATCGGTTCTACGTCAGTGCGGCGCTATTGCGGGGACGCAAGGCCGAGGCCGGCTCTCTCACGCGTATCTCTGCTACGGAACTTGAAGCGACCGTGCTTCAGGCGGTGCGGATGGAATGCGATCGACCAGACCCTGCCGTCACTCCGGATGCGGAGTTGATTGAGATCCACGTTGAACGCGTCGTCGTCTTGAAGAATGCGATTACGATTGTCTTCTCACCACAGCTTGGCCTCCAGAATTTGGCCGTTCCTTGGATCAATACCGCGAGTCGCACGACATCACCGAACTATCGGGCCGAAGACAGCGGTGAGGCTGATCCGATCCTCGTTCATGCGCTCGCCCAAGCACACGCCCGTATCAAGGATTTATCCGGCGGTCGCTTCGATACAGTTGAAGCGTTGGCCGCGTCTGCCAAGGCCCACCCGAAAATGCTGCGGCAGGAATTGCGGCTGGCGTTTCTTGCGCCCGACATTCTTACGGCGATCTTGCAGGGCGATCAGCCGGCTGACTTGACGCTAACCGCGATGCTGCCGACCCTACCCTTGTCATGGGCGGCGCAGCGACGCGCTATCGGACTTTGATCACCGCACTGTTGCAACAAAGTTGAGATGTCTCGATCTCAGCAAAGTTAAAATGTCACGGGGCGGCCTGTCAGGGGACGGAA
>NZ_JBXAFS010000039.1:0-8288 GCF_058793355.1 Afipia sp. MLSD5-FHT05B12 | reverse complement strand
TTGCAACCCGCCCCGACAGGGGGCAGAACCAGAACAGACTCTCCTTATAAACGAGGGCAAACAGGGGAGCAGGTCACGATAGATGCAATTTTTACTTTCCGAGAATATGCCGTAAGTCATCTGCACAAACTTGCGCAGTTGCTACCGCGGCCGGACTCCTGGCTTGCCATGCGGTGAAAATAGGAACTCGGCTTTCTGCTGGCGCCTGCTCTGGCTGAAATGACACTCGCCTATGTGCAACGCGGCTTCATCCACAACGAAGTGATGCAATCTTCCCCCTATGTGTAACTCTGATAAGGACGTGCATCCGCCGCATCTGAAGATCGGTATCAACCCTTCCATTCGCGCGACGAAATGCGGAGATTGAGGTTGAGAAGATCGATCGCACGGCGTGCAATGTGGTCAATCATCTCGGTCATCGAATTTGGCTTGTGATAAAACGCCGGCACCGGCGGGGCAATGATAGCGCCGATTTCCGTCGCCGCAGCCATCGTCCGTATCTGGCCAAGGTGCAGGGGCGTTTCCCGCACCATCAGCACCAGCCTGCGCCTTTCCTTGAGCTGGACGTCCGCCGCGCGGACCAGAAGATTGTCGGCTGCGCTCGCTGCGATCGCGGACAGGGTGCGGATCGAGCACGGGGCTACGATCATGCCCGCGGTGCGAAAGGACCCGCTGGCGATGCTCGCTCCGATGTCTTCATTCGGAAGATGGTGCGTTGCCATCGCAGTGACCGCTGACAGGGCATCTGGTCCCACTTCGTGCATCAGCGTTCGTTCGGCGCTCCGCGTGATCACCAGGTAGATGTCGCATTGGCCGGTTTCCGCCAGCAATTCGACGACCCGTATGCCGAGCGCCGCGCCCGAGGCGCCGCTAATGCCGACCACGACTCGCAAGCGGCTGCTCATCATGCACTCTCTCCGGATGTGCCGTTCGGTGGAAGGCCGAGCTGCTGCCAGAGCTTGTCCACGCGCGCGACGACGGCGCGGTCCATAGTGAGGATTCGTCCCCATTCTCGATCCGTTTCGGGATGGATTTTGGCGGTCGCATCGATGCCGAGCTTGCCGCCGAGGCCCGACTTTGGTGATGCAAAATCGAGATAGTCGATAGGCGTATCGGTTAGCATGACAAGATCGCGGGAGGGATCTGAGCGCGTGGCAACCGCCCACATCACGTCGGACCAGTTGCGCACATCGATGTCCGGATCGACGAGAATGAGGAATTTCGTATAGGTTAACTGTGGCAGCATCGACCACAGCGCAAGCATGACCCGCCGCGCCTGTCCCGGATAGCGCTTTGAAATGGACGCGACTGCGATCCGGTACGAGCACGCCTCGGGAGGGAGCCATAGATCTACGATCTCCGGAAATCGCTTCTTGATCAGCGGAACGAGGAGTTCATTGAAGACTTCGCCGATGCGCGAAGGTTCATCGGGCGGCCGTCCAGTGAAGGTGGAAAGATAGATCGGCTGTAGGCGCATGGTGATCGCGGAAACACGCATCACGGGAAAATTCTCGACGGCGTTGTAGTAGCCGGTGTGATCGCCGAATGGACCTTCCGGAGCTGTCTCGTGGGCGGAGACGGTACCTTCGATGACGATTTCGGCTTCCGCGGGAACCATCAGCGGCACGCTGACGCAGCGCGCGAGCGGAAGGCGTGCGCCGCGAAGGAGGCCGGCGAAGCGAAATTCCGAGAGCGTTTCGGGCAAGGGAAGAACCGCCGAAAGAATGGCTGCCGGGTCGGCGCCGATGGCGACTGCGACAGGCATGTCGAGTCCGCGGGCCTTCCACTGGTGATGATGGCGGGCGCCCCCGCGATGGGCGAGCCAACGCAGGATCGCACGGTCGCGGTCGATCACCTGCATTCTGTAAACGCCGACATTGATGTTGTTGCCGGTCTCATCAGGTGGTCCGGTGATCACCATCGGCCATGTAATGAGCGGTGCCGGTTCCTGGGGCCAGCAGATCTGTACCGGTAGCCGCGTGAGGTCGATCGAGTCCCCGCGCCATATAATGTCTTGTACGGGCGGGGTATCGACATGCCTGGGGCGCATCGCCATGACCCCGCGAGCGAGAGGCAGCTTTGCTATCGCGTCCGCGAAATCGCGCGGAGGACGTGGCTCGCTCAGTTCCGCAAGCGCTTCGCCGAGGTCTGGCAGGCGCTCAAGGTTGACGCCGAGACCCCAGGCGACGCGCTCTCGTGTGCCGAACAGATTCACGAGGACAGGCATCTCCGCCGCAGTGCCGTCTGCCTTGATTACCTCTTCGAACAGCAGAGCCGGGCCGTTTGCCTGCAGAACGCGCCGGTGAATTTCGGTCATCTCATGGACGACCGATATCTGCTCTCGGATTCTGACAAGCTGGCCGTCTTTCTCGAGACAAGAAATGAAGCTGCGCAGATTATTGAAAGGCGGACGATCGCGGCGCAGCACAGGCATGTTCTCCAGAATCCCAGAGTCAGTAAGCGTTTCCTTGACGTCTTTGCTGGAGGGTTGGGAGTTGCAGGCAGCCAGACGTTATGTTCGGCGAACGAGACAGCGGAGGTTGCGACCGTTCACGTGGCGGTTTGTGCATATGCGATCAATGCTTTTCCGTCATCTGGAGTGTAGAGGGAGCAGCGTCGGCCCATCGGCGATGCCGCTTGCCGGACGGAATGAGCTCGATCAAGGGGATCGCCATTGCGCTCGATACTCGGCGCAGCAGTATAATAGAGATGTTGCTTCTGCCACCCTCAAGCAATGCAACGTACCGTTCGGAAATACCGGATGTCTGGGCCAGCGTTTTGCGCGACAAGCCACGAAGACTGCGCGCGGTCAGGACGCGTTGACCGAGTTCCTCAAGAAAGATTGTGTCTGAGCGCTGGATCATGCGAGATCGTCATGGTGGAGCGAAAGAACCCGCTGTCTCCAAAATACGCACTGAAGATGCGCAGTTTTGGAAATGGCGGCAAGGGGATGCTGCACAGCCGACCCCTTACAACACGGCCATCATAAGCATGGATTCTTCGCGGCTTCTTTGTTCTCGAACAAAGAGTTAGTTCCGGTCAAATGCTATTGAGGCTTTAAAGGAAAGTCTCATGCCGGTATCCGGTTCGACCATATCCAGGGTACCGTCGGTACTTGCCTTTGCGGGGCGAGTCCTCCCGCTTATGCCATTGCAGCCGGTACTCGCAGCCTCGCTCTATGGAATCCAGAAGCGACATCCGCTGATTTTCGATCGTCTCGGCTCCCATGCCGCCAAACGCTATGGGCTCGATCCGACGGACTTGCCATTCGCCTTTGTGCTTGAGCCCAGGCCGATGAATCCAAGGGTCACTGCAACAAGGTCCCTCCCGCGATGGATTGACGTCAAGATTACGGGGCCGCTCGCTGCACTCATCGGCCTCGTGAACGGGGTCTGTGACGGGGACGCACTTTTTTTCTCGCGGGATATTCAGATCGAGGGCGATATGGAAGCGGCGGTCGCGTTACGCAATGCAATCGATGACGCCGGAATCAACATTGTCGCCGAATCCATCGCCTGGATGGGGCCGTTGTCGCCCGTCGTCGAGCGGCTTTTGCGGGGTATCATCGGTGACCCCTTTGGACAACAGCGCAGTTGCTCGGCATCGGAGGGTGGATCATGGAACTGATCTGCCCCGCTGGCACGCCTGCCGCCCTCAAGGCTGCTGTAGAGGCGGGGGCGGATGCAGTGTATTGCGGCTTCCGCGACGAGACGAACGCACGCAATTTTCCGGGCCTGAATTTCAGTCGCGATGAATTAACAGCGGGGATTGCCCGCGCCCACAAATGCGGCGTCAAGGTTCTGGTTGCCATCAACACATTTGCGCGGGCGGGAGCGCTCGATATCTGGAAACGAGCAGTGGACGATGCTGTTGAGGCGGGCGCCGATGCGCTGATCGTCGCCGACGTTGGCATTCTCGACTATGCGGCGCAACGTCATCCAGACCAGCGCCTCCATGTTTCGGTTCAGGCAGCGGCGGCCAATCCGGACGCGATCAATTTCTATGTAAAGGCGTTCGGCGTGCGCCGTGTGGTTCTGCCCCGTGTATTGAGTGTTGCCGAGATCGCGGCTATCGCCCAAGAAATCACCTGCGAGACCGAGGTCTTTGTCTTTGGCGGCCTTTGCGTCATGGAGGAGGGGCGTTGCTCACTCTCGTCTTACGCCACGGGAAAATCTCCGAACATGCATGGCGTCTGCTCGCCCGCAAGCGATGTCCACTATCTCAAGCAGGATGGACAGCTCATTTCGCGCCTTGGCGAATTCACGATCAACAAATTCTCTGCGAAGGAGCCTGCGGGATATCCAACGCTCTGTAAAGGCCGATTCCAGACCGCGTACGGCGCGGGCTATCTCTTTGAGGATCCGGTAAGTCTCGATGCAACCGCCATGCTGCTGGAATTGCGGAAAGCCCGCGTCACGGCGCTGAAAATCGAGGGGCGGCAACGCGGCCGCGCCTATATCGAACGCGTGGTTCGCTATTTTCGTCAAGCGCTTGCGGAGCAGGAAGGCGGTCTTCCCGCTCCGGCAGGCGGACTCGTCACTCTCACCGAGGGCCAGTCAACGACGACTGGAGCTTACCGTAAGGGCTGGCGATGATGTCATATGCGCGCGCGGCTCACGGCGTGTCCCGAATGAGGTCATTTCGATGCAGTTGACCATTGGGCCTGTGCTTTATAACTGGCAGCCTGCGCAGTGGCGTGACTTCTATTTTCGCGTTGCCGAAGAAGCTCCCGTCGATGTGGTTGTGGTCGGCGAAATCGTATGTTCGAAACGTTCGCCGTTCTTTACGGAACATATGCCTGCGGTAATCGAACGGCTCGTGGCTAGCGGCAAGCAGGTTATTCTCGGCTCTCTCGTTCTTGTGTCGCTGCGACGGGAGCGCCGACAGATGGCGGAACTTGCTGGAAGCACGGATTTTATAGTGGAAGCGAACGACCTGTCCTGCTTTGGATTGCTGGCGGATCGCCCTCATGCGATCGGTCCGTTCGTGAACATCTACAATGAGGCGACTGCAGCCTACTTCGCTGGTAGGGGGGCGCAAAGGATCTGCCTGCCCCCGGAATTGCCGATGGATTCAATCCGGACCATCGCCACTGCTTTGCCCGACGTCACGACAGAGGTCCTTGCTTTTGGACGGGTGCCCCTCGCGATTTCCGCACGCTGTTATCATGCCCGCCTTCACAGGCTATCGAAAGACAATTGCCGTTTCGTCTGCGAGAAAGATCCAGACGGGCTGCCTGTCACCACGCTCGACGGCGAAGCATTCCTTGCCATGAACGGAGTGCAGACCATGTCCCATGCATGCGTAAACTTGCTAGGCGAGGTGGAAGATTTTGCCGCAGCTGGAGTCGGTACGTTGCGTCTGTCACCGCAGCAATGTGATATGGTCGCTGTTGCCCGGATTTTCCGCGATGTGCTCGATGGCAATCGGGAATCTGAAGATGCGACCCGAGCACTGTCGCAGATTTATCCCGGTGTTCCATTTGCGAATGGCTTCGTTCATGGACAGCCAGGTGTGGCGTTTATTGCAGGCGCCAGAGAGACCGGTCTGGGAGTCGGCTGAGCGCAGGCGCTGCATTCGGTATCATGAGTCAGGCGACAAAGCATCGATGGGAAAAACAGTCATGGCGGAACGAGGCCGAACCTGTGAGACCCTTGGCCTGATTGCACGGCTACGGATTGTGCTGACACGCACGGATATGGACTGCGGCTGCCGCGAGGTCCTGAGCAGTGCGCTTGAGCGGTTTTCAGATCTTGAAGCACGCCGCCTTTCGAGACGATTACTGCTCTGTGCTTGCGATCACAAGGATCGCATCGCGGCCATTCTCGCGCTTCTCTCAGAACTCAACCAACTGACCGAGAACGAGACGGATCGCACCGTTTTCGAGGAAATGGCGCTGCTGTTTGACGAGATCGGCCGATCGGCTGTCGCTGGCGCGGCCGCCTTGCGTGACATCGATCCGCCGAAAGTGAACTGTCCACGCGATGAGTTGCCGTGTGCGGTCAGCATGATCCGGCGATAGTCGCTGATTTCAGACATCGCGGCTCCTCTTTACGTTGCGCTAACGCAATGTCCCGTGTCCATTCCCAGCCAGCATTTATATCTTTCGTGGTCACAGTCATTTGTATTCGCTTCTGGAAGCCCAGTATCGCGCGCCAATTCCTGACGCTGATGCACGCTGATCAATTTGAGTTCGGAACGCGCTGTCCTATGGGAACGCTTTAGAAGCTTCGTAAAGCCCACTTGTCGTTTTTCATCGCTGCACGCAAGGCCCTTCAAGTTTGATTTAGAGAGATTCCGAGTACGATGAGCTGGGCTACCAGAAAATTTTGATTTGCATCAAGTCGAAGAGCCGATTTTGGTGAAAGATGCGCCGCAGATATATCTTATAGGATTCTCTGACGGCGAGCCGAGAGTGGTTTGAGTGCGGGAATGAGCGTCAGCGACCACTTTGGTCTGGACTTATTCGTATGCTGAATTCGACCGTCCTAAAGCTTTCCGAGCGCGATCTTGGCCGATGCTCGCATTGTCAGGCGCGATCGCTCAGCTTATGCGCGGTACTCGATGCAGCTGAACTTCATAATCTGGAAAGGCTAGGTCAGGAGGTTCGCTTCGCACCGAAGGAAAGCTTGTTCTTGGAAGACGAGAACGCCACCAAGGTCTATAATCTTACGGATGGTGTAGCACGTTTATATAAACTGCTACCCGACGGACGGCGTCATATCGTGGGGTTTGCGTTGCCGGGAGATTTTTTGGGAACGACACTTTCCGATCGTTACAGCTTCTCGGTCGATGCAATTACGCCAATCATAGCCTGTCGATTTTCGAGGGAGACGTACTCCCGATTCTTGGAATCCAAACCGAACATGTTGCGCCGGCGTATCGAGTTCGAGTCGCGGGAGCTCGATCTGGCGCGGAACCAGATGCTTCTGCTCGGGAGTCATTCGGCGGAACAGAAGGTCGCGCTGTTTCTCATTGGCTGGCGTAATCGGCTTGCACGGCTCGGTGAAGTACCGAAGACGTTGCCGTTGCCGATGAAGCGCCGGGACATTGCGGATTTTCTTTGTTTGACGATTGAGACGGTAAGCCGCACGCTTACCCGGTTTGAACGAGAGCAAGTCATCATCAACGTTCCGAAGGGAGTTCGTGTTCTGAATTTGGCGCGCGCAGAAGCCTTGGCGTGGATGAGATGAACTCGTCCGGTGGCGTCAGAACTTTAAGAAGAAATTTCATTTTCTGAATCAACGCTGACTGCTTGCCGAGCAGTCGTGGCAGCATGGAATCGGCGGTTTGTCGTGGCTTGCAAAAGATATCGCCTGCGGGCATCTCTAAGGAGGCAAGATTCTTCGAGATGGCGCAAATGGCCCACAACTCTCGGAACTGGCGATGCGATTGACACATTTCTCGGACTACGCGCTTCGCGTACTGATGTACGCAGCCGCGCGTGGTGAAAACCTGATCACTATTGAGGAAACGGCCAAGCTGTACGGAATTTCCCGTGCGCATCTCATGAAGGTCGCAAACCAGCTCACTCGGGCCGGCTATTTGAAAGCCATTCGGGGGAGATCGGGTGGTCTTGCCTTGGCCAAGCGCCCCGATGCGATTAGTCTTGGCGATGTCCTTCGAGCCACTGAACCGGATTTTGCTTTGGTCGAATGTTTCACAGACGACAACCGATGCTTGATCACACCGCGCTGTCGGCTGAGGGGTGCTCTCAGGGAAGCGCTTGCTGCCTTCGTTGGAACCCTGGACAGCTATACGCTGGCCGATCTGATCCTTAGCCCCAAGGATTTCGGTATCTAACCTGCTGCCTGATCGATTCTTCTCCATTCAGGGGATGGCGCTTGCACAAGGCGTCAGCTCTTGTAAGATGCATTAATAATACATCTTTTATGTCAACCAGAGGATCGTCGGTAGGTTCGATGGACTCGCCGATCAGTGAGACGAAGGAAGTGTCTATGTCTGAAGATGTTCAAACATCCGAGAGGGTGATCAATGTGCGGGATATCGATCCACGTCATCGTCACAGGATCATCCTCCAGCTATTCGAACAACTCGGTCCGGATAGCAGTCTTCAATTGGTCGTGGATCATGACCCTAGGCCTTTGCGTTTTCAACTCGAAGCAAGATACGGCGCGCGCTGCCGATGGACCTACCTCGCACAAGGTCCCGATGTCTGGCGAATCCGGCTTCAGTTAGGCTAGGAATTCGGCAAAGAATCATTTTGTGGTCTGGCCGGAAAGCGCTTGGCGAAGTCTGGCAACATCGTCAGCGCTGGCATCCGATAC
>NZ_JBXAFS010000038.1:0-11615 GCF_058793355.1 Afipia sp. MLSD5-FHT05B12 | reverse complement strand
GGCCGGTGCTGCTCCCGCGGCTGGTGCCGCCGCTCCCGCGGCCGGTGCTGCTGCGGCCGGTGCGAAGGCACCTGCGGCTGCCGCTGCCAAGGCGCCTGCCGGCGGCGACAAGAAGAAGTAAGCAGCCGGGAGAACCCGTGCCATGCGCCTGTTCGTCGGACTGGGAAATCCCGGCGCGAAGTATCAGGGCAACCGGCACAATATCGGGTTCATGGCTGTCGACGAAATCGCACGGCGTCACGGATTTGGTCCGTGGCGCCGTCGCTTTCAGGGCGAGACCTCCGAAGGCCATCTCGGCTCCGGGCGCGTCATTCTGCTGAAGCCCGCGACTTACATGAACGAGTCGGGCAACGCTGTCGGCGAAGCAACGAAGTTCTTCAAGATGGGCGTCGGCGACATCACGGTGTTTCACGACGAGATCGAGCTGCCGCCCGCGAAACTGCGCGTCAAGATCGGCGGCGGTATCGCGGGGCATAACGGGTTGCGCTCGATCTCCGCGCATGTCGGCAACGATTATCGCCGGATACGGCTCGGCGTCGGGCATCCCGGCATCAAGGATCTGGTGCATCAGCACGTTTTGTCCGATTTCGCCAAAAGCGAAATGCCCTGGGTAACCGCGCTGTGCGAGGCGGTTGCCGACAACGCGGCATTTATCGTCACCGGGCAGGACGCGTCGTTTGCAAACAAGGTGCATCTGGCGATGGATGCGAAGGGATTTGGCGGCAAGGAAGAGAACGGCAACGCCAAGCCGTAGTTAAAGTTCAGCGTCATGCCCGGCCTTGTGCCGGGCATCCACGTCTTTCTTTTCAAGAAGGAAACAAGACGTGGATGGCCGGGACAAGCCCGGCCATGACGGAATTCAGGTTTTGAGGATCACATGGGTTTCAAATGCGGCATCGTCGGACTGCCCAATGTCGGCAAGTCCACACTGTTCAACGCGCTGACGGAAACAGCGGCGGCGCAGGCGGCGAACTATCCGTTCTGCACCATCGAGCCGAATGTCGGCGCGGTGGCGGTGCCTGATCCGCGTCTCGACAAGCTGTCGGCGATCTCGAAGTCGCAGCAGATCATTCCGACGCAACTGACGTTCGTGGACATCGCGGGTCTGGTGCGCGGCGCTTCCAAGGGGGAAGGCCTCGGTAACCAGTTTCTCGCCACCATCCGCGAGGTCGACGCGGTGGCGCATGTGGTGCGCTGCTTCGAGGATTCCGACATCACTCATGTCGAAGGCAAGATCGCGCCGCTGGCCGATATCGAAACCATCGAGACCGAATTGATGCTGGCCGATCTCGACAGCCTCGAGAAGCGCGTCGACAACCTGTCCAAGAAAGCCAAGGGCAACGACAAGGACGCCAAGGAGCAGCTCGAACTGGTCGAGCGCGCGCTGAAGCTGTTGCGCGACGGCAAGCCGGCGCGTTTCCTGGAGCGTAAGCCGGAGGAAGAGCGCGCATTCCGCATGCTCGGCCTGCTGACGTCGAAGCCTGTTCTCTATGTCTGCAACGTCGAGGAAGGCGCTGCCGCCACCGGCAATGCATTTTCGAAGGCCGTGTTCGAACACGCCAGGAAGGAAGGCGCGGTCGCGGTGGCGATTTCCGCCAAGATCGAATCCGAGATCGCGACGCTGTCACGCGAGGAGCGTGTGGACTTCCTCGACACGCTGGGGCTGGAGGAGGCGGGTCTCGACCGCCTGATCCGAGCGGGTTACGAACTGCTGCATCTCATCACCTATTTCACGGTCGGCCCGAAGGAAGCCCGCGCCTGGACCATCACCAAGGGCACCAAGGCGCCCGCGGCGGCCGGCGTGATCCACACGGATTTCGAGAAGGGCTTCATCCGCGCCGAGACCATCGCCTATGATGATTACATCGCGAATGGCGGTGAAGCCGGCGCGCGCGATGCCGGCAAGCTGAGGCTGGAAGGCAAGGAATACGTTGTCGCTGACGGCGACGTGATGCACTTCCGGTTCAACAACTGATCTCTCTGCTCCCTCGCCCCGCTCTTGCGGGGAGAGGGTTGGGGTGAGGGGGCCACCAACGGAATGGGCGGCTTGCCCCTCATCCGGCGCGATGCGCCGACCTCTCCCCGTAAGAACGGGGAGAGGTGAAATCATTTCACTTACATCTGCCGGTCGCGGCCCTGGTCGCGGATCGCGCCGAGATGCTCGTTGATCCGGAACACGATCAGGATCAGTTCGGCGCTGATGCGCGAGAAAATAATCCCGACCACGATGCCCGCCAGTGCCGACAGCAACTGGATGAACCCGCCGAACGGGCTGACCGCCATCAGGGTCAGCGCCGAGAATATGCCCGCGATGCCGAACAGGATGATCAGTGCGATCACCAGCCAGTAAAAGGCCTTGATGATGGTGGGCGTAATGAACCTGTCCCACTGGAAGAGATCCTGGAAATGAAACATGGGCTTTCTCCAGATGAGCCGCAAAAGATGGAGGGCGGTGGGCGAATCAGCGACGGGCTGAAACGCTCCGGATGGTGAGGGTTGTCGCATATCGCCCAAAAGGACGGAAGACGGCGGCGAAACGCACGGCTTGAGGTGGCTGCAAATAACGGCCAAACTGCGCCTATCCACAACGCGATTGAGACGATGAAACTCACCTTCGAAGACTTCAAGCTTGGACATTTCGGCTCGTTCGGCCCGCACCACGTTTCCCGCGACGACATCATTGCCTTCGCCTCCGAGTTCGATCCGCAGCCGATGCATCTGGACGAGGATGCCGCCAGCCGGACGATCCTGAAAGGTCTGTCGGGCTCGGGCTGGCACATGTGCTCGCTGCTGATGCGGATCTGCTGGGACGGCTTCATTCACAACATTGCATCGGCAGGCTCGCCGGGTGTGGATGAAGTGCGGTGGGTTTCGCCGCTGCGTCCCGGCGACGATCTCACGGTGTCGGTCGATGTGGTCTCGACGCGTGAATCGAAGAGCCGCGCCGACGTCGGCTTCGTTTATATCAAGAACGACATGCGCAATGCATCGGGGCAGACGCTGATGCTGGCGACGCTTCCGCTGATGGTGATGCGGCGTGCCGTGGCCGATGTGAAGTAGGGACGAGCCATGCCATATTTCGAAGACATCAAGATCGGTGATCGCCGCGAACTCGGATCGTTCACGTTCACGCCGGACGGAATCAAGGCGTTCGCCGCCAAGTTCGATCCGCAGCCGTTTCATCTCGACGAGGAGGTCGGACGCAAATCCGTATTCGGCGGCCTTGCTGCATCCGGCTGGCATGTGGCGGCGACGTACATGCGGCTCACGGTGGCGAGCTTCCAGCGCGAAGCCGCTGAACGGGCGGCGCGGGGCGAGAAGCCGATCGTGTCCGGCCCGTCGCCCGGATTTCGCGAATTGAAATGGATCAGACCTGTACTTGCCGGCGATACATTGACGTATGTGTCGGAAGTCACATCGATGCGGCCACTTGAGTCGCGTCCGCAATTCGGCTTCGTCGGTTTCTACAACACCGGCGTCAATCAGCGCGGCGAACTGGCATTTTCATTCATGGGTTCGGTGTTCGCGCCGCGGCGCCCCGCCTCCTGACAGAAAAATGCCGCCCGCTCTTTGTCAGAGGGGCGGCAAGTCTCAGGGAGGTTACCAGGGCACGGTCCAGTGCCACGGTCAGAATATCGTTCAGTCCTGGCGGGGCTCGGGAGCCGAGCGTTTCCACTGCGCCAGATTGTCGGCGATCATGCGCGTCGATTTCATCGCGGTCTGTCCGAGCTGGGCATAACCGGCCAGTTCGCGCTGGATGCGCTGACCTTCGTTATGCATCAGCGTGCGCAGGCCTTCGAGCTCCGCGATCAATGTTTCGATTTCGCTGAGCGAAGCTCCGGCGACGCGATGGATCAGTGTGTTGACGCTTGAGACTGCGGCGTCGGCGGATGCATCCGCGGATGTTTCCGTGCCCGAAGCGGCCGGCGTGCGCCGAAGATAGGCGACGTCCTTGCGGACGAAATCGCGAATGCCGGCTTCGACGTCGGTGACGGCGGCGAGGTTCTTGTCTTCATCGGTCATTTCGGATTTTTCTGCTGGCAAAGCGTTCATCGGCTGTTCCTTGTTTCGCAGGTTGAGCGAGCGCGGAGTCCCCCGCACGACGAGTACGGGTACATGAGTTCAGCCGATCGTGACCGAAACGCGGCAAGGATGCGGCGAAGGCCGATTCATACAGTGGACAAAACGGGAAAGCCCGGGATGGTAGCCATCCGGTTAAGTGGAACCTACCAGCGTGTCTTGAAGCCGGCGGTCAGGCTGCTGTTGGCGACACCACTGGGGGTCTCGCTGACCGATCCGGTGACGGTGACGCCGCCGAACAGTTTCTGTTCCGCGCCGATCCGGCGCAGCCATTTGTCGTCGGCGCTCGAATGCGTCTGGCCCGCGATGAAACTGGTGCCGGTTTCCATGACGCCGAGCCTGGCCGATTGATCGATTTCATAAATACGCGATGACGCGCCGAGGCCGAATACCGGCACCAGCGTTTGCTGTGTGACGTTGTATCCGTGCTGCAGGGTGAGCGCGTATTGATCGCCGCCGAACGGCAGCGACTTGCTCAGCGACGTTCCGAACTTGCTTTGCTCCTGCGCCGGATCGGTACGCGCTTCGATCGCGGTCTTGTCCCAGATCGAGCCGAGGCCCGGTGCGGTCATCGCGGCCCACGCGCTGCCGGACGATTGCGAGATTTGATTGTTGTGAGCGATTTTTTCCGCGAGGACTTCCGACGAGGTCATCGGCGTCTGCGTCGTGACGTTGAGGTCGGCGCCGACGCGGGTGTCCCAGAAGGGCGTGATCGGCTGCTTGATCGCGACGGCGGAGGACCCGTCCGGCTTGTCAGAGCGGGTCCACGACCACGGGTCTCCGACCGGTTTCGCAGCGGGCTTGTGTCCGATCGCCGAAGGCGCTTCGTAAAACGATCTCGGATCGCTGTTGAGCACGCTCCAGTCGATATTCGCCGGTTCGATAAATTCCGGTGCGGCGGTCTCGGTGGTTTCCGCAGGCGTGGCGTCTTCAGCCCGTGCATAACCGGCCGCGGCGGCCCACAGGCCGCATGCAACCGCCAGTGTGGTCACGATCCGATTTCGGGATTTCGCAGGCGGTATTTTCGGCGTCATTGCATCGCGTCCGGCATTCGCAAATCGATCACGGCTGATCAGGCGCTATGCAGGTTAATATCGTCTTTCGACGCAGCAGTCGCGGCTTCCGGCGATCGTCTTTCAACTGTGTTTGTCGCAATTGTGTTGCGCCGGTTCAAGCCGCCGTGATCGTCGCGAGTTGCCCAATAAAAAACCCCGCGCGAGCGGGGCTTGTCATCAGGCGGTTATGCCCCGGTCACGCGATCTTCGGCAGATGAATCTGGCGGCCAAGAGTCTGTTCGACAAGGTCGAAGGTATCGATGACGGCGCGCAGGCTGCTCAGACGCCCCGCCTTGAACTGGACGAAGAGAGCGACGCGGATGCTGATCGGATTGCCGGAGGCTTCCGGCATCAGCGAATACCGCATCAGCGACGCAGCCGAGTCCTCGCCGAGCATGATGGATTCACGATCGGTGCGGTGGAGGGTGACGATGCTGGAAATCTCGCGGACGACGTCGATCACGGCCCGCTTGCCGCGCCGGGGGCCGAAAAAGGCAAACATGTCGATCGGGCCGTAAATTGCCCAATCGACGTTGTCGTCGAGGGCGGATTCAAGCTGATCGGTCTGACGCTCGCTCAGCGCGCGGTGAAATGCGCGCGATACACGCCAGAGACTGTGCTCTGTCATTTTGACGTCCTGAAATGTCACTTAGCCAAACAGCAAACGGCCCAGTGGGCGTCATCGATAACGCCGTGCCTGAATGCTGGAATTCCAATCTGATAGTCAGGGAAATAGTGCATTCCCGCCGTTTGACAACTCGCGATATTGCAATGCACAAATGCCAAAAACGCGGGTTCAGCTTAAATTTCAATCAGCGCGTGTACGCAGCACAAAGCGGCATCAGGGCTCCCAAAGCCGGAAACCTGGGTCTTAGGAATCGCTTTCCATGCGAAGGCGAGCGCGTGACGCGGCATAGGCGGCCCATATCGCGCCGGTCAGTCCGCCGAGCAGGGCGCCGGCCGGGGCAAAGGTAAAAAACACCAGCATCGCGCTGTAACCTTCGAAATCGCTGGTCTGGAAGATGCTGACCCAGGCGATTCCAGCCAGGATCCCGGCCGCCGCGCCGAGAACGAGACCGACGACGGTCCCCAAAGCGGCGAGAATAACTGTTTTCATCATATCCCCCGTGGTCCGGAGGCTGTGTCTCCGGACACTGGTTCGTCGGGCGGAGAGGCTGGCAGGTTCATCGGCGGCGCCAGTGTCCCGTTTCCGGCGTTCGCTTCCCTCCGCGTCGCCTCCGGCTATGAGCTTGAACGCTGAACCGTCCCGCGCCATCCTCGCCGCACAGGATCACCAGGGATTTTTCAGCAAACTGCCGGAAGACCGATGACATTTTCATCCGCCCTGTATCCGCTGCGTGCGGCGGCGTGTGTCTGCGCGTTGCTGGTGGCCGGTGGAGCGGCGGGGTCCGCGAAGGCGGCCTGCGAGCCGTCGTTCTCCCGTTCCGGGCCGGATGCCGAGGCTTACGGCGCCGCCGAGAACTATCCGCTCGGCACCGTCGCTGACCGGAGGCGTCAGGATCGCATGGTCGCGACGTTCAGCAATTTCGACAAACTGCTCCCGGCCCACGCGGTCTTTCCGCCCGCCGCTCCGTCGCCGCTGGAGCGCAACTGCGGCGGCGCATCCTGGCACTATGACTTCGACGGCGAGCGCCGCACCATCGACCAGTACCTTGCGCGGCATCCCGCGACAGGACTGCTGATCGCCAGGGATTCGACGATCCTGTTCGAGCGCTATCAGTATGGACGCCGCGACACCGACCGGCTGCTGTCCAACTCGATGGTGAAGACGATGGTCGCGATGCTGGTGGGGATCGCGATCAAGGAGGGCAAGATCCGCTCCATCGAGGATTTCGCGCAGGACTATGTGCCGGAAATGAAAGGCAGCGCCTACGGCCAGACATCGTTGCGTGCGCTCCTGACCATGAGTTCGGGCGTCGAATTTTCCGAACGATACGACGGTACCGACGATGCCTTCGCCTTCGGCCGCGACCTGCGCCGCTCCGACCTGCCGAACGCCGCCAATCTGCTCCGCCGCTACAACACCCGCGCCGCGCCGCCGGAAACGAAATTCGCCTATGCCGGATCGCAGACCGAAACCCTCGGCCTTGTGCTGATGGCGGCAACCGGCAAGCGGCTGTCGGATTATCTGTCCGAGAAAATCTGGAAACCGATGGGCGCGGAAGACGAAGCAAGCTGGACGGTCGACGGCCATAATCAGGAGCAGGCCTATTGCTGTCTCGCCGCGCGGCTGCGCGACTATGCGCGCTTCGGCCTGCTGCTCGCCAGGGACGGCGGCGGCATCATTCCCGAAGCATGGGTGATCGAGGCGACCACCGCGCCCGAGGGGTCATTCCGTGCGCCGCGCGTGGCGACGCCGTTCTACGGCTATGGTTACCAGACCTGGATCATGCCGGCGAAACGCCGCATGTTCGCGATGCTCGGGACCAACGGCCAGGCCATCTTCGTCGATCCGGCCTCGAAGCTCGTGCTGGTGCATACCGCCGTCCGGCTGAAGCCGAACAAGGACCCCGCCGCGCGCGAACTGACTGCGTTGTGGTTCGGCCTGGTGCGGGAGCTTGGCGTGGCGGCGGCGCGGTGATCGCCGCCGCTACTGCCGCATCGCATTTCTGACCCGGACGGCGAACTCACCGGTCAGATCTTCGCCGATTAATTGCTGCACCAGATCGAAGGAATCGAACAGCGAGCGATGTTCGAGAATGCGGCCGTCGCGGAGCGTAAAGAATTCGCCGATGTTGAGCCGGACGATGCGCTGGTCGCTGCGCTTGGTCAGGGTCGTCTGCACGAATGCCGCACCATGCGTTTCATTCGCGACGACAAAATCGATGATGTGGCGCCTGCTGGAATAGCGCTCGTGCTGGATCTGGATAGCCTTCGCGATCCACGCCTTGCTTTGCTTGAGGCCGAGATGCGGAAAAATCTCAACGGGCGCGTAGGTGAGGGAGGTGTATGCATTGTCGCAGCATTGCTCCGCACGAGCGGCATCGCCAGCGTAGAAAGCGTCGAGATAAGTCCGCACACATTGTTCGGACTGATGATTGTTCATTGCATTGTCTCCCCAGGCTGGCGGTTCCGTAAGTGGGAACCGCGTGAGGATCAAGCCGCATGCAATGCGAGGTTTAACGGAGTCTCTCCAAGGTGCCGACGATTTTCGCGGCGGCATCCGCACTGCACTAACGGCTGCGGCATTGAAAATTTACCGATAGTTGACACTCCATTGCAAAACCTGTGGGCGCACCCGGCGCAGGACAAGATTTTTCGAGACAATGAGCTGATCGCCCGTCACTGACGCGAAGCGTGGCGGTAGCGGGCTGGCAATGCCTGGCTCGAAACGGATCTTGAGTGCGCAGTCGCCGGGCAGATTGACGAACGGGCCGCTGAGTTTTGATACTTCGCCGCCGCCGATGCCGCCAAACCCGGTCACGCTGAAGGTCTCGCCGTTAAGCTTCTCCAGTTCTTTCAGCGACAGGCCATTGCGCACGCCGCCCGGGCCGGTCCATGTCGAGGGCGCTTCAATCGAGATGGACGCGGGCCTGGAGCGGGTCTTGTCGTCCTTCCAGTAGACCACCACGCGCCGGGTCGGATCATCGTCGAAAATGACAGTCGCCTTGGTCAGGACGCCACGCGTGACCTCGACATCCTTGAACGCGACGTGTTTCGTGCCGAATTCGGTGACCAGCTTCGCATGCGTGGTATCCTTCGCGAACGATCCTTCGCAGGCCAGCGACGGGACCTTCGGTGCATCTTTCACATTGTTGAGAGAGGTATCCTGCGCCATCGGCTCCGCCGGTTTGGCGGGCTTGTCGGCCTTCTTCGCGGCGTCAGCGCCTGTAACTGCAAGAGCGCAGATCAGCAGGGCGCCAGACAGGGATTTCATATGTGTCATTACACTTCGGCCTGCGATGTGTCCGCCTGAGCAAGACGTTACTACGGAACGGGAGAATCAGGAACGGTTGTCCGCAAAGCGCATTGTCCTCTCTCAGGAGGACCGCATGACCAGAACCGTCCCGCCAGGCCGTGCATGGCCGCGCATCCATGGCCCCATGGATGGACGTCCCGCCGATGGCATCATAAAGTTCGAATGATCCGGTTCGCGGGGCACATTTCATGAAGGCAATTGCGATTTTGACCAGCGGCGGCGACGCCCCCGGCATGAATGCGGCGATCCGCGCGGTCACACGCAGCGCGCTCAATCGGGATATTGCGGTGTACGGCGTGCGCGAAGGCTGGCAGGGCCTGATCGACGATCGCATGACGCGGCTCAGCGCGCGGGATGTCGGCGGCATCATTCAGATCGGCGGGACGTTTCTCGGCAGTGCGCGCTCGAAGGAATTCCGCGAGGAAGGCGGCCGGTCGAAAGCACTGCGCAATCTGGCGACGCGCGGCATCGATGCCCTTGTGGTGATCGGCGGCAACGGCTCCCAGACCGGCTCCGCCGCGCTGCATGGCCTCGGCTTTCCCGTCGTCGGCGTCGCCTCGACCATCGACAACGATCTTTATGGCACCGATGTCACCATCGGCTGCGATACCGCGATCAATGTGACGGTCGGAGCCATCGACAACCTGCGCACCACGGGCTCGTCGCACACCCGCGCGTTTCTGGTCGAAACCATGGGACGCAACTGCGGCTATCTTGCCATGATGGCGGGCCTCGCCGGAGGCGCGGAGGTGATCTCGACACCTGAATTCGAAGTGTCGTCGTTCGAGATCGCCGAGCGGCTGCGCGCGGCTTATGAACGCGGCAAGACCCATGCGATCGTGGTGATCGCCGAGGGCGTCAAGGAGAATGCCGCGCATATCCTGGCGTATTTCGAGAGCAACCGGGGCATGGCCGGATTCGAACTGCGCGCCACCGTGCTTGGTCATGTCGTGCGCGGCGCGCCGCCGACGGCCTTCGACCGGCTGCTGGCGACGCGGCTTGGCGTCGCGGCGCTGACGTCGCTGGCGGAAGGCGTGTCGGGCGTGCTGATCGGCGAGCAGCGCGGGGAGATCACGCGCACGCCGCTGGCCGAGATCGCCGGACGCACCAAGCCGATCTCCACCAATCTGATCGAACTCGCGCGCGTACTCGCGAAGTAGATTCTGCGGGTAATGCGTCAGTAAACCCGGTGCCCGGCGCGACGATGCCGTGGCCGGAGTCATCCTTGCGCGGCGACAGCAGGATGATCTTCCCGCCGGTGTAAGCGGAACACCTGGGTTCCCGATAGACAGGAAGATGTTCAGTGCTAGTATGCTTTAGCTCCCGACGGGACGAAGGACTGCTGTCCTTACGCAGCGACAGCATGATCACTTCAACGACGTCCAGTCCGGCGCACCCGAGGTTTCTCGGAGAGCCCGCGATGACGCGGTGCGAGTTGAAGACGTAACAAAAAACGTGGCGACGAAACGTCGGCGGCGTAAATTGTGATGTCTGCCGCGCCTTCGACGAAGGCTCGCCATTTCAAGGCACAGCTCAATCTCTATCACGCACTCGCTGCGCGGGCCGGCCTGACGAAGCCATGATCGCTGATGGGGAGAACGTGTTCTGTTGCAGGCGGGGCGTATCAGCTGTTGGCCTTTTTAACCGCCTTTTTGGAAGACTTTTTTGGCTTGCCTGCCTTCGCTTCCTTTGCCGCCTTCGCGGCAACGGCCTTGGCGACCTCGGCGGCCTGCCGCATCGACCGTGCGTGGCTGTAGGCGGCGTTGTCCGCCGACATCTGCAACCGCTTCACCGTCGCCGTGCCGATCTCCAGCGTGTCCTTCGCAAGCTGCCTGAATTGCTGCTTCGCCGCCCCATCCTTCGCCTTGGCGGCGAGCGTGGTGTAGCGGTCCCGCTGCTTCTTGACGGCGGCGGTGAGCGTCTTGTGCTGCTGTTTCGCAAGCTGCCGGATGAGCGCATCCAGATCGGCGTCGGCCATTTATTCAGTCCCCTGGTGATGTGCGGAAAATCTGGATGATGACCTAGCAGGTGCTGAGGGAGAGTGACAATTGGCCCGCTCGCTTTTTGTAACGACTGTTAAGCCAATGAAATAACTTATGTTTTATGGTTAACTATTTCTGAATCTTTTTGGAGTCGAATGCATCATCTCTTCGATTGAGCATTCGCATGTCTGAGGCTGCCAAAGATCTACAACACGCGCTTGGCAAGAGGCGTTTCCGAACGATTCTTGCTGACCCACCATGGCAGTTTGCCAATAGGACTGGAAAAATTGCTCCCGAGCATCGTCGGCTTTCGCGCTATGGAACGATGACGCTGGGCGAGATCAAAGAACTTCCTGTCGATGACTTTGCGGAGGACACTGCGCATCTCTATCTCTGGTGTCCGAACGCTCTTTTGCCAGAAGGGTTAGCAGTGATGGAAGCTTGGGGCTTTCACTACAAGTCGAATGACCTGCTCCCCGAGTTGCCCTCGTTTATAAGGAGAGTCTGTTCTGGTTCTGCCCCCTGTCGGGGCGGGTTGCAAACTCGGTTGGTGTGAGC
>NZ_JBXAFS010000037.1:0-12817 GCF_058793355.1 Afipia sp. MLSD5-FHT05B12 | reverse complement strand
GGCGACAGGCGCCGCGTTGACCGCCGGCGCCGGGCCGGTGGCAGGCGGCGCCTGATAACCGGGATTTGGCTGGTAGCCGGCGGCATTGGGCTGAGGCTGCGGCGCGGCGGCGACATTCGGCGCGGCAGGGCGAGACGCCGCGGTTTGACCGGGCTGCGCCGGTTGTCCGCCCTGCAACGCCCGCAACTGCTCTTCGAGCTGACGATTGCGGTACTGCAATTCCTCGTTCTGGCCGGTCAGCGTGCGAAGCTGATTTTCCAGCCGCTCGATGCGCATTTCAGGATCGATATCCTGCTGCGCGACCGCGCTGACAGGCAACCACGCGGGCGCGAATGCGAGCACCGCACAGACGAAAATTTGAAATCTGGATGACATTTTGACCCGAAAAACAGTAAGGGCATCGCTTTTCAAAGCGACCAAGATTGACCGGTTCAGTACGCCAAAAATATGGCTTCCGACAGCGGCCCGTTGCCTCGGCACGATCTCTTTCGAGGTCATCTCTCCACCCGCTCCAAAACAAAACGGCGCCCGCAGGCGCCGCTTTTAGAAGCTATCGACGACGCGTTCTTACGAGCTGGCGTTGAGCACGGTCACAGCGCGGCGGTTCTGCGACCAGCACGAGATGTCGTTACACACCGCGACCGGGCGTTCCTTGCCGTAGGAGATCGTCCGCATGCGGCTCGGATCGATGCCGCGTGAGGCGAGGAAGCTGCGAACCGACTGGGCGCGCTTCGCGCCGAGCGCGATGTTGTACTCGCGGGTGCCGCGCTCGTCCGCGTGACCTTCGATGGTGAAGGAATAGCGGTTGTACTGCTGGAGCCACTGCGCCTGCTTGTCCAGGGTCGCGATCGCCTGCGGCGACAGTTCGGTCTGGTCGCTTTCGAAGAACACGCGATCGCCGACATTGACCACGAAATCCTGCTGGCTGCCCGGCACCGCCGCGCTCGCCATGGCATCGCCGCCGACTCCAGTTTTGTTGGCGCAGGCGCCCATCGACAGCGCCACGGCCAAAACGGCGGCAAGCTTCAATCCCTGGAGGATACGCATCTGATGTTTCATTCCGGAGCCTCCACGCTCTGGTTCTGATGACTAGGGGTCCGGTCTACAGCGGCTTGGTTAAGCGAACGTTCCGTCAACCTTGATGAGGCGTTGCCGGAGACACTCAAATGCCTCACATCCGGCAAAACCGATCCCGATGGTTAATGCGGTATGAATATGGCGCGACGGTGAATGCGCCAAGCAAAAAGGGCCCCAGCCTGCGGCTGGAGCCCTTTATTTATGGGAATTCTGGCTGTCGCGCCGGTAACGAGGCCCGCTCAGGACCGCGGGGCGATGGTCGCTTGCGCAAACGGAAACTGCGGCAGGGTCAGAACCGGATCCTCTTCCACTGGCCGCTGGCCGCGTTCGAACAGCTTGCGCCGTTCGAAGAAGCTCGACCGGAAATAGGGATAGCGTTCATAGATGCGCTCCCTCACCGAAAGATAGTCGGCCGCCATCAGGCCCACGGGCTTGATCAGCCCCGGAAACAGACGTGGCGCGCAAAGTGGCTTCTGCAGAAAAACCCGGCGGTAGAACGCCTGGTGTTCAGCACGCACGGTTGCGAGACCTATATCGGCATTGAAGTAGGCACAGGCCACGTACCCAAGCCGCACCGTCAGATAAGGCAGTTCCGGATATCGCTTCTCGCGGGACGGATCGGCCACGAACCGGGTTGGATCGACAATGGTTTTTCCGGCAGTCAGTTCCGGTTTGAGAATATCCGGAAATACATTGACAGACGGAGATGACTCATACTCCGGCGTTGCGACGCTGATGCGAATTGAACTTGCCAATTCGCCGTCAAGATAAATTCCGAAAATCCACGAATTGGGCGATTCATCGAACTCGTCAGTGACCCGGCCATCGGAGTTGGGCGCAATCGCGCCCTCACGAAGATACGCAATATACCGCAGCCGATAGATGCGTTCCCTGTCAGCCTCCGATTCAGCCAGCCTGTAGTCGACGGCATCCAGAGGATAGCTGCTGCGTTCAGCAGGCCGGCTCGTCGTTCGGACAGCAGACACCATTTTCGATGCTCCGAGCGATACGACAGTACCGCGTCACATGAACAGAGGTTAATACCTTCTTAACAAAATCGCAAAGCGTTGCATGAGTTAACCTTAACCGGCGCGGATGTGTGCGCGATCAATCGGCATTGCAGTCATGTCGGTTGAGGAGACAACGATTGAGCCGTGCGCTGTCAGCGCAGCGTCTGGCGGATCGGGATGACGTCCTTGCTGACAGTCCCGTGCGAGGCCTTCAGCAGTTCGCGCACTCGCGCGGCCGGGACCGGACGGCTGAACAGGAAGCCTTGCGCTTCCGTGACGGTGCCCTCGGCACTGATGAGATCGAGCTGTTCGTTGGTCTCGATGCCCTCGACCACGACCGACATGCCGAGATCGGCGCTGAGCCGCGCGACGCCGCGCAACAGAGTCAGCGGCCGCTGGCTGCTGCCGATATCCTCAAGGAATGAGCGGTCGATCTTCACTTTCTGAAGCGGGAAATTGTGCAGGTAGCTCAGGCTCGAAAAGCCGGTGCCGAAATCGTCGAGCGAAATGCGGACGCCTGCCTCACGCAATTGCGTCAGCACATCCAGCGTCCATTGCGTGTTGCGCAGCAGGGACGACTCGGTGATTTCAATTTCAAGCCGGTGCGCCGGCAGCCCGGACACCTCGAGCGCATAACGAACCTCGGTCATGACGTCGCGCTGATGGAATTGCTGCGACGAGAAATTGACCGCGACGCTGACCGGGTCCGGCCACTTCATGCATTCCATGCAAGCCTTGCGGAGAATCCAGCGGCCCAGGTCGACGACAAGACCCATATCTTCGACAACCGGAATGATTTCGGCCGGGGACACCGCGCCGCGCGTCGGATGATTCCAGCGCAGCAGCGCTTCGCAGGTCGAGATGCGGCCCGACTTGAGATTGACCAACGGCTGATAATAAAGCTCGAACTCCTCGTGGGCGAGCGCATGACGCAGGTCCAGTTCGAGCACGCGCCGCGTCTCGACAGTGTGCGCCATTTCCTCGCGGAAGAAGCAGAAGGTGCCGCGGCCGTCGGCCTTGGCGCGATACAGCGCCATGTCGGCGTTCTTGAGCAGAATATCGACGCTGGTCTCGGCCGACGTCATCGCGATGCCGATGCTGGCGCCGATCTCGACCAGGTGATGGTCGATCTCGTAACGCTCGCTGAGGCGGTCGACAATTCTGCGCGCAAGCGACGCCGCATCCTCCATGGACTGGATTCCGCGCTGGAACACCACGAACTCATCGCCGCCGAAACGCGCGACAAAATCCTCCGGCCGCAGCAGCCGGCGCAGCCGCGCCGTCACCGCGCAAAGCAGCTTGTCGCCGCTCGGATGGCCGAGGGTATCGTTGACCTGCTTGAACTGATCGAGATCGATGAACAGCAGCGCGGAAAGAGGCGCGCGGCTTGAGGCCAGCATCTGACCGATCTCGTCACGGAAGTGAACGCGGTTCGGCAGCCCCGTCAATTCGTCGAACCGCGCCATATGACCGATCTTGGCCTCGGCGTTACGGCGAGCCGTAATGTCCTCGACCAGCACGACCGTGCCGCCGTCCGCCATCGGCTCGAAAGTCCACGCCAGCGCACGCTCCTCGGAGCTGGTCGCGTAGAGTGTGACGACCTCGGCCTTCTGCTGCTTCGCCATTTGAGAAATGACCGTATCGGCGTTAGGCGCGGTCAGCGTGCCGGCCTTGAGACAGGCGGCAACGACATCGGCAGCCGACGCGCCAGATCCGATCAGATCCTCCCTCAGCCCCATCATGTGGCTGAAGCGATAGTTCATCACGGCGAGCCGGCCATTAGCCTCGAACATGCACAGCCCGTGCGGCATGTTGTTGAGCGCGGTGTCGAACTGAGCAGCCATCGCAGCTTCCCGCTCGCTCGCGCCGAGCGCTTCAACATAAATATGCTTCAAGCTGAACGTAATGCGCTTCAGTCCGAAGAAGAACAGGCCGTTCAGAAACGCAAGCCCGATGTAATAAGGGTCACCGCGAAGAACTTCCGCGATCGACATCGGCCCGCACGCCAGGAGGATCTGCAAATTGAATATCCACGGGCGCCCGTAGGTGCGGCCAGAGCCAGCCGCGATATAGCCCGTCGTGACCGTGATGCAGAGCATGTGCGCGACCGTATCGTCGCTGCCAAGCAAAACGATCGCGCACCAGATACCGAGAACGAACGCATAGAGAATAGCGCCGACCATGTAGCGCCCTTCCCAGCGGGCGGCTGCTTCCTGCGACAGATCGGAATCGCGGCGCTTGTACTTGTACATATCGTAGGCGCGATATGAACCAACCAGGACGATCAGAAGTGCGCAGGGCCACAGGTAAGCGTTACCTGTTTTCAAAGCGGTCAGGATCGCCGCGATTGCCATGCAGATCGCGCCCAGCAGCATCGGCGCAGGATTTTGAAACAGCGAATCCACCAGCGCCGCGTAAACGGCGGGTGAAACCAAATTTTCTTCGGGCCGCTTTTTCTCTTGAATAAGCTGCATATGGGCGCGCGCACGTCCTTTGAACGGCTCAAGCTTTACCCACCGCAGATGAAGTCTTTCTGAGGGAATATCGTTACTTATATATTGCCGCGATCGGCAACGAACGAAATCTGCCTGCAAATTCAGCAGAATAAACAAACCCTAGCGGCCGGACTGAAGAAATCCGGCCAGGATTTTAAGACTTCGTTTACGACAGCAGCGGCGACCAGGCCGGGTCGGACGCAAAGCCCGGTGTCGGTACCTTCTGTTCGTTGCGGCCGGAAATATCGACCGTGTAAAGCGACGGTCCGCCCCCCGCTTCGCGGAAGAACATCACGACACGGCCATTCGGCGCGAAGGTCGGTCCTTCGTTATGATAGCCGGAGGTGAGAATGCGTTCGCCCGAACCGTCCGGCTTCATGATGCCGATGGAGAACTGGCCGCCACCCTGCTTGGTGAAGGCGATGTAATCGCCACGCGGCGACCACACCGGCGTCGAATAGCTGCCCTCGCCGAACGAAATGCGCTGGGCCGCGCCGCCGTTCGCACCCATCACGTAGATCTGCGGCTTGCCGCCGCGATCGGACTCGAAACAGATCCGCCCGCCATCCGGCGCATAGGACGGCGACGTGTCGATCGCCGGCGTGTCGGTCAGGCGCGTGGTCGATTTCGAACGCAGGTCCATCACGAACAGGTTGGAGTTACCGCCCTGTTGCAGACTCATAATGATGCGCTGGCCGTCAGGCGAGAACCTCGGCGAGAACGACATGCCGGGGAAGTTGCCGACGATCTCGCGCTGGCCGGTTTCGACATTGAAGAGATAGACGCGCGGATCGCCCTGGCCGAATTCCATGTAGGTGATTTCCTGCGTCGACGGCGAGAAACGCGGCGTCAGCACGAGATCGGCGCCGCGCGTGAGATAACGCACGTTGGCGCCATCCTGATCCATCATCGCCAGGCGCTTGACGCGGCGATCCTTCGGACCGGTCTCGTCGACGAACACCACGCGGCTGTCGAAATAGCCCTTCTCGCCGGTCAGGCGCTCGTAGATCTGATCCGAGATAATGTGCGCGATGCGGCGCCACGACTCCGGCGAGGTGAAATACTGCTGGCCGGTGAGCTGCTGCGCCTGCGGCACGTCCCACAGGCGGAATTCGGCCTTGAGGCGGCCGTCGCCCTGCCGGGTGGCGCGGCCGGTGACCAGCGCCTGGGCATTGATCTGACGCCAGCTCGCGAACTGCGGCGGCACGTCGATGTTGGAAATGCGCTCGATGAAGGCGGCCTGATCGATCGGCGCGAACAATCCGCTGCGCTTGAGATTGTTGGTGATGACCTGCGCGATGCCGGCCGCGACTTCGCCGTCGCCCTGCGAGCCGGGAACGAAATTCGGTATCGCGATCGGGATCGGCTGAAAATTGCCTTCGGTCACCGTGACGCGGGCCTGCGCGAGCGCCCTGCTGACCGGCGGCGCCAGCAGCAATCCGGCGGATGCCGCGCCCGACATCATCTGGCGGCGGGTCAATGTCAGATGGGTCGTCGCGATCATCTTTGACTCGGCCTGCAACTCGTCCGGACCTTCGTTATTCAAGTCTCGCATGCTATCCAAACTTCATTCTGGCGATGTCGCCGTTTGATTTGCCATGACCTTTTCCGAAAACCGGTTTCCACTTTTCGGGGTCATGTCATGATTTTTTGTATTACGAAAATTTTTCAGTGAATGCGGGCTCGAAAAATTTCCACTCGTCGAAATAGGCCGCAGGCAGATTATACGGCTGGCACTCGATGATCGCGCGCTGCGCGCTCTCCTGATAGACGCGGAAATACGGGCTCGACCCGCCCGGCAACGGCACCGGCATGGTTTCCAGCGTGCCGTCGCGTTTCAGCTTGATGGTGAAGACCGCTTCGACCTTCTGCGCCTCGACGCCGCCATAGGGCTTCTTCCAGCACCGCTCCACCTGCTGGCGGAACATCGCACCCCATGTCGCGGAGTTGTCGGCTGCCTTGCCCTTGGCCGTGCCAAGCGCGGCCTGTGAATTCAGCGCGGCGCCCGTGATGGATTCGCGCGAGGGATCGCGCTTGTCGAGCAATGCGGCGATCTTCGATTGATCAAAGGTGCGCTCGGTCTTCTGTTTTTGCGGCTGCGGCGGCGTGGCCTTGACCTGCTGCGGCTTCGGAGGCTTCTTGGCCTCTTCCTTCTTCAGCGCTTCGGCGATCGGATCGACCTTCGCCTGATCCGGCTTCTTCTCCGCCTGCTTCTGCTCTTCCTTCGGTTTGTTCTCGGCCACCGGCTTCGGCGGGTCGGGCTTCTTCTCGACCGGCTTTTCCTCGGGCTTCGGCGTCGGCGGCGGAGCCGCCTCGGTCACGACCGGCGGCTTCTTGTCGTCGATCTTGCCGACGGCATCGTCAACCGGAGGCTTGGCCTCGGCGACCTTCTCGACCATCGGCTTCGGATTTTCTTTCTTGCCGGTTTTCATTCCCTGCATCGCCTTGGCGAACTGCTCAGCGGAAACGATATCGACCGGCACGGAATCCTCCGGCATCGACTCGAAGGCCTTGGTCGAGAACGACACCATGCCCCAGCCGATCACCAGGGCATGCAAAACGACAGACGCTGCTAAGGTCTTGTCGATCTTCACGTCAGTTTCCCTGCTCGACCTCGGTCACCAGAGCCACGCGCTTGAACCCCGCAGCGGACAGGCGGCCCATCACGCGCATCACCGTACCGTAATCCACTTTTGTGTCGCCGCGAACAAAGATGCGCTCGTCCATGCCGCCGCGCGCCTGTGTCACTGCCGTCAATTTCGGCACCAGCTCGTTCATCGGAATCTCGGTGTTGTTGAGAAACACCTTGCCGCTGAGCTGGACCGAGAGCGTCAGCGGCTCCTTGTCCTGATCGAGGCTCTTGGCCGCGGTCTGCGGCAGATCGAGCGGCACACCGACGGTCAAGAGCGGCGCGGACACCATGAAGATGATGAGCAGCACCAGCATCACGTCCACCATCGGCGTGACGTTGATCTCGGCCATGACGTTGGCGCGGCGATAGCCGCGACGTCCGCCGCCGCCCGATCCGCCCCCGAGGCTCATGCCCATGACGAATATCCCAAGCCGTAATTCAAGCCGTTCATTTTCACGCGCGCTCGTCGATCTGGCGCGACAGGATCGCCGAGAACTCGTCGGCGAACCCTTCAAGCCGCTGGGCCTGCCGGTTCACCTCCGAGGTGAACTTATTGTAGAAAATTGTCGCCGGAATTGCGGCGATCAGGCCGATGGCGGTGGCAAATAGCGCCTCGGCGATGCCGGGGGCGACCACCGCCAGGGAGGTGTTTTTTGAGGCTGCGATGGACTGGAAGCTCGACATGATGCCCCAGACCGTGCCGAACAGGCCGACGAAGGGGCTCGCCGAACCGACGGTCGCCAGCACCAGCAACCGGCGGTCCAGCCGCTCGACCTCGCGGGCGATCGAGACGCTCATCACCTTGTCGATCCGCATCTGAAGGCCGGCGAAGGAGCGCGAATTGCTCTCAAACGAGCGCTTCCATTCGCGCATCGCAGCCACGAACAGGGCGGCCATCGATTGCGTCGGCTTGGCGGCCAGCGCGCGGTACAATTCGTCGATGGATTGACCCGACCAGAACGCCTGCTCGAAACGGTCCATGGCCTTCTTGGTACGCGCATAAAGCAGCATTTTATCGATGGCGATGGCCCAGACCCACACCGAGCACGCCAGCAGACCAAGCATGATCGTTTTCACGACAAAGTGCGCATGCCAGAACAGCGAGATCAGCGACACGTCAGCGGAGGCCAGCGGCAGGGCCGACTGCGCTACGTCTGCTGGATTCATGATCGGTATCCTCTCAAGGCGATTATCACTTAAATTCACGCGCTAACGCGCTGGCCGCGGTCGCCGCAAGGCAATGACCGCCGCAGCGAAAGCGCCAACGCTGCCGATCGCCCCGTTCCGGTCTCGTGTCGCGTGGGGTGGCCTGTCCCAAGGAACCTGTCCAAGGCCGGGCTCTGAATCCCCTGCTAACGTGTCAAAACGAGGGCCTTCGGCGTCACTCTAGCCCACATAACCAAACGCTAATCAGGGTTAAGGCGGGGTTACCGCAAGCCGCTCACGGCCCGAAAATGGCCTGCAAACCAGCCCTGTGGCACGGCGGGACCGCCGGTTCCATGTCCGGATCATGGCGGGGGCGCGGCAGCACCCCGCAGCCGCCGCACCAGCGGCATGAGCAGTTGCGGCGACAGGTAAATCGGGAACTGGGCCAGCGCGAAATAGAGCCAGGTCAGTCCCGGCAGCGCTCCGTCCACACCGGCCAGCATCAGGCCCATGTTGCGCTGGGACGCCATCAGCCCGAGCGCCAGCGCGCGCTCAAAACCGGCCTTGCGGAACACCCGTGTGGTCACGGCCAGCAGCGCCGCAAACAGGACGAAGGCCAGCACGAGGAGACCCAGCACGCGGACCGGCGCGGCCCAGAAGCTCGCGGCGACCGTTCCCATCACCGCGCTGACGAACACCAGCAGCACCAGAATGTTGAAACCGTCGATCGGCTGCCTGTAGCGGGCAATGGCCTCAGCGCCGGCGAGACGGCGGATCACAGCGGCAACAAGAACCGAGCCAAAGAGGATCGCGAACAGTTTCAGTCCGAGCGCCAGCGGCGACAGCATGAGCGCACCTCCGAAGAACAGATACGCAAACAACGGCGCACTGAGCGGCACCAGCGCGGTGCCGGTGACGAGCGTGATCAGGACCAGCGTCGAGTCCAGCCCCATCAGCGCAACTAATGCAGGCGACGCCATCATCGGCGACGCCACCGCCTGAAGCATCAGGCCAAGAAACAGATCGGGTGCAGATTTATTCAGACCGCCGATCATGCCGCCAAGACCGAACAGCAGCGGCACCGCGAAGCTGCTCCACAGCGTCGCAGCGATCACCAGGGCCGGCCGCGCGAGATAGCCGCGCATCGCGGCGACGTCGACCCGCATGAACGAAATACAGAGCAGCAGGAATATCGCCTCGGTGACGTAGGGCTTCAGGAATACGCCGAGCGGGGGAACCGCGATGCCGATGAAAACCAGCGCCGCGATGGCGCGCGCGCCCTGACGGCCAAGCCAGGCGAGCGCCGCCACCGGCAAGGCAAATGAATGCCGCATGATCGCAGGCATGATGACTCCCGGAGGCCCCGTAAATCGAGGCCATGAATCGATGAGACAGATCGATGAGACAGATGATTGGAAGGATCGGAGAAAGCGGTTGATGCATGTCGTGGGCGCAAGCCTGCGCCCGCACGCGACCGCGAGGATCAGCCTACCAGATGCCGCTGCATGAGACGGCTCGCCACCAGCGGCGGCGCGATGAGATCACACGCTTGATCATCCTCGATTCATAACGGGGCCCCGGCTCGGCTGGCAATTGGAAAACGCCGCCGGAATCGAGAGGCTGATCTGCATGCGTCACACCCGGCCGCCGTCTCACGATGGCGAACCCGGCGGACCAGACAGATTTTGTGCCCGCAGGCGAGTGCCTCAGGCCGCCCGGACGGTCTGCAGGAATTTCACGACCTCGCCGCGCAGGAATTCGGACTGTTGCGTCAGATCTCCAGCCGCCGAAAGAACCTGCCTGGCGCCAGCGCCGGTCTCGCCGGCCGCGGCCGTCACCTGCTCGATGGTGCGGGAGACTTCGCCCGTGCCTTGCGCGGCCTGCTGGACGTTGCGGGAAATCTCGTTGGTCGCAGCCCCTTGTTCCTCAACCGCCGACGCGATCGCGGAGGATACCTCGTTGATTGATTTGATGACGCTGGTGATGCTGGAAATCGCCTCGACGGATTCAGACGTCGAGCTTTGGATGTCGGCGATCTGCGCGGCGATTTCGGCGGTCGCCTTGGCGGTCTGCTCCGCAAGCGATTTGACCTCCTGCGCGACCACGGCAAAACCACGGCCCGCATCGCCCGCTCTCGCCGCCTCGATGGTGGCATTCAGCGCCAGCAGGTTGGTCTGCGCGGCGATATTCGTAATCAGATCGACAATGGTGCCGATTTTCTGCGCTCCCTCCGAAAGCCTGCTCATCGTGGTCCCGGCGTTGTCAGCCGATGTCGTCGCCTGAGCCACCATGCGGGTTGAATCGTTCATCTGCCGGCTGATCTCGGTGACCGCGCTGGTCAACTCTTCGGCGGCAACGGAGACAGCCTGCACATTTGCCGTCGCATCCTTCGAGGCACCGGCAACGACTTGCGACTGGCCGGCGGCGCGTTCAGCCGAGGCGGCCATCGTCTTCGCCGAAGCTTCAAGCTGCGAAGCGGCGGATGCGACCATATCCACGACGCCTCCCACCGCTCTTTCAAAATCCGTGGCCAGACGTTCGAGCGTCTCCTTGCGGTCGCGCCGCCCCGCGTCGATGTAGACCGCGATCGCCAGATCCATATCCAGCATCGCGGCCTTGACCACGGCGTGCTGCAAGGCGGCCTTTTTAAACGCCGCCTTCCTGTCGAACTTGCCAACCGGCAGGCGCTCGGCGATCGCACGCGTCACCCCGGACACCAGCGTGTTATATCCGCCGATATACCAGCGCGGCTCCAGACCCAGCTTGTTGTGAACTTCGCCGATCTTCGTCACGGACGCTTCGTAGACGGAATCGAAGCGGCCATCGAGAATGATGGCCCAGTGCTTCAACTGCATGTCCTTGGCATGCATCATATGCGCGCGATTCTTGAAAAATGCCGACGTTTCGGGAAACTTTGCGACGTGGTCATAGAAAGAATCGAGAACGGGTGCCATTTCCGCGAGTACGAAGGGCTTCCATTGCCGCAGCGTCTCGCCCGTCGCCTCATCGATCATGTTGAAACTTAACCGCCGTGAGATTGTGCTCTCGCCGCTCATCCTCGCCTGCCCCTTGCAGACATTCGCCGACGGGATTGCCTGCGAATCAGTTGTATTTGATATCAAGTACAACTTTTAATAAAGGTAGAATGGCCATGCCGCGTCTCAAAGTTGCGCACCCTTACCCTGTCTCCGCGGAGAGCACCGCGACATGACGTCCATCGTGCCGCCAGCCAAAGCCGCCCGGCCCGGACGCGGCGCTACGGCGTCCGTGATTCTGATCCTCGCCAATCTGGTGCCCCTTGCGGGCATCCTGCTCTGGGGCTGGGACACCTTCGTCCTGCTTTGCCTGTACTGGCTGGAAACCGCGGTGATCGGATTCTGGACCATCCTGCGGGCCGCGACGATGTCCCGCGATCCGGGATCGGTCGCAGGGCGCAGCATCGCCGGTACGCTTGCTCTGGCCGGGTTCTTCACCGTGCATGCCGGACTGTTCATGTCCGTGCATATGCTGTTCATCTACACGCTGTTCGCGGGCCCATGGGCCGGACGCATTCATGACGCGCGGGATTTCATCCGCCTGATTGTGATCGGCAAGGATCTGTGGATTCCGCTGGCCGCGCTGTTCGTTGGTCAAGGCGCCATCTTCGTCAACGACGCGGTCAATCGCTTCGTGTTCGCCAAGGCGCCGCCGGCGACCGCCGACACCGGCGAGATCATGGGCGGGTTTTACAAACGCATCGTCATCATGCACGTCGCTATCATGGGCGGCGCGTTCATCGCGCAGGCGATCGGAACCGCGGCGCCGCTGATCGTTCTGGTGCTGCTCAAGATCGCGATCGAAATCCGGCTTCAGATGAAAGCGCAAAACCTTAGAGCCTGAAGTTCAATTCCGGTCGCTTGCCGCTCTGCGGTCGTCCGTGCGAGAGCGGGGACGGCGCGGTGACGGCGAGAAGATCGCTCCGGCATCTCCCACAAAACGATGACTCAGGGAATATGGGTCCCGGCCTTCGCCGGGACGACGCTCTGCCATTGCGAGGAGCGCAGTAATTTCTCCGCCGTCATTCCGCCTGACCGGCAGCGCGATTTCCTCCCTCCGTCATTCCGGGGCGCGCGTCTTCGCGCGAACCCGGAATCCATCTTCCTGTCGCGATATGGATTCCGGGCCTGCGCCTTCGGCGCACCCCGGAATGACGGCGGATGGTATCGAGTGCGCGTAATCAAGCGTAGCCCGGATGAAGCGCAGCGCAATCCGGGGCCGGGCGCGTTGTTCATGCCGGATTCCGCTTCGCTCCATCCGGGCTACGAAACTTGCGGAGCGCCGTCATCCTGAGGTGCGAGCGCTAGCGAGCCTCGAAGGATGACAGCGCAATTCGCACGCTCTGCCGCGCATCCTTCGAGGCTCGCCGCAAACGCGGCTCGCACCTCAGGATGACGCGATACTTGACATTCTTTTACATA
>NZ_JBXAFS010000036.1:0-15949 GCF_058793355.1 Afipia sp. MLSD5-FHT05B12 | reverse complement strand
GCCTTCGGAGGTGCCGCGATGGGGGCCGGCGCAGCGGGCGCTGCTTCGGGCGCTGGATCGCCGGCAAGGCGGCGCTTGGTTTTCTTCTCGACCACCACCTGCTTGGTGCGGCCGTGACTGAAACTCTGGCGCACGACGCCGGTCTCTGTGCGCGGCTTCAGCGACAGAGTTTTCGCACCGACGCTCAGCGGCTTATCGCCAGGATTCTTCGTATCAGCCATTCAACAGTCCCAATCTCGTTCGTTGCTCGCATGCCGCGTCTGACGGCAATGCCCTAGTTGTTCTGATCGATCCCGCCATCGTGATCGCCACCCGTCCCCCGAAATCGGGAGAGCGTCTGGCAACGTGCGAGGAAGGTCTTGCTTGCCGGGCCCGCGAGCAGGGCAGCATGTACCACATTTGCCCGCCCAAGTGCCAAATCCAATTCATCGGTGGTCAGGACGCTGATAACGGGAAAATCCGCTGATTCCGTGCCGTTTTCCCGCATTACGGCGGCCAATTTGGCATTCAGCTTGCGGATTCCGTCCGGAGCACCGTCGCTGGCGTGGATCAGGGCGACCGCCTGCCGCCCCTCGATGGCGCCTTCAACCTTGGAAAATCCTGAAGTGACCTGACCTGCTTTCGCGGCCATGGCGAGGGCTTCGGACACCCCCCGGACCATCATGCGCTCGACATCGTCGGCCAGGGTTTTCGACACCTGCACGTCACGCTTGAAGCTCCGCGCAAACACATTGCGCCGGGCGGCTTCAGCGACAGTGGCATGAGACAGCGACACCCATAGCCCGCGCCCCGGCAGCTTGCGCTTCAGGTCGGGAACGGTTTCACCGGTGGGGGAGAGGACGAAGCGGATCAGATCATCGATCGGCGCAACCTGCCGCGTGACCGCGCACATCCGCTCGGTCCCGGATTTTGTCCGGGGTCCGTTGTCGAGATCTGCGTGATCAGCGATGGCAAGCATGCGCGGGTCATTTCCTTTAGCTCTTGAAAAGCATGATGTTGTCCGAAAACCGCGTCACACTTTATGCCTGAGCCGAATGGTCTTCGGCGGGAGCCTCGTCGGCCGGCTTTGCGAGATCTGCTTCGGTGATCCAGCCGGCGACGACACGGGCCTGCATGATCAGGGCTTCCGCATCTTCGCGCGACGTCTCGTTGGCATCGAGAATGCCCGCGTGCTTGGTGATCTCGCCATCCTTGCGTTCCACCCAGCCGACCAGATCGTCGGTGGCGCAGCCGGCCAGATCCTCGACGGTCTTGATGTCGTTCTCGCCGAATTTCACAAGCATCTTGGCGGTTACGCCTGGCACAGTCGTCAAAGCGTCTTCCACGCCCAGTTCCTTTCGCTTCGCCTCGAGTTCTGCCTCGAGCTGTTCAAGATATTCGCGGGCACGGCTTTGCAGCTCGTTGGCGGTTTCCTCGTCGAAACCCTCGATGCTGGTGAGTTCCCGTGGATCCACCAGCGCCAGATCCTCGACCGAACCGAAGCCTTCGGACGCCAGCAACTGGCCGACGACTTCGTCGACGTTGAGGGCTTCCATGAAGACGCGGGTGGAATTTTCGAAGTCGGCCTGGCGGCGCTCCGATTCTTCCTGCTCGGTCAGAATGTCGATGTCCCAGCCGGTGAGCTGCGAAGCGAGACGCACGTTCTGCCCGCGGCGGCCGATCGCAAGGGATAGTTGGGTATCGGGCACCACGACTTCAATGCGCTCGCGGTCTTCGTCGATCACGACTTTCGCCACTTCGGCGGGCGCCAGCGCGTTGACGACGAAGGTTGCGATATCGGGCGACCACGGAATGATGTCGATCTTCTCGCCCTGCAATTCGTTCACCACGGCCTGCACGCGCGAGCCGCGCATACCGACGCAGGCGCCGACCGGATCGACCGAGGAGTCGCGCGAGATCACGCCGATCTTCGCGCGGGAACCCGGATCGCGGGCCACGGCCTTGATCTCGACGATGCCGTCATAGATTTCGGGAACTTCCTGCGCGAACAGCTTCGCCATGAACTGCGGATGGGTGCGGGACAGGAAGATCTGCGGTCCGCGGGTTTCGCGGCGGACATCGAAGATATAGGAGCGGACGCGGTCGCCATTGCGAAACACTTCGCGCGGCAGCATTTCGTCGCGCCGCACGATGGCTTCGCCGCGGCCGAGATCGACAATGACGCTGCCGTATTCGACGCGCTTGACGACACCGTTGACGATCTCGCCGATGCGATCCTTGAATTCCTGATACTGCCGGTCACGCTCGGCCTCACGAACCTTCTGCACGATGACCTGCTTGGCAGACTGGGCGGCGATGCGGCCATATTCCAGCGGAGGCAGCGTGTCGGCGATGGTGTCGCCGATCTGTGCGCCGGGATTGGCGCGCTGCGCATCCTTCAGCGAAATCTGGTTCGATGAGTTTTCGACCTGCTCGACAACAAGCATGTGGCGCGACAGCCGCAGCTCGCCCTTCTTGGCGTCGATCTCGGCATGCACGTCGGTCTCGGAGCCGTAGCGGGCGCGAGCCGCCTTGGCGATGGCGTCCTCCATCGCCGCGATCACGATCGAGCGGTCGATCGACTTTTCGCGTGCGACGGCGTCGGCGATCTGCAGCAATTCGAGTTTATTGGCGCTGACAGCGGCCATGGCTCAGTCTCCTTCGTGGTGGTCCGATATGCCTGCGCGCTTTTTCTTTTCGGCGGCGAGGCGGTGTTCCTTGGTGTTCTTGGGCTTGGGCTTCGGTTTCGGCTTGAAGCTTTTCGATATCGGAAGTTCGGCCCGGGCCTTCTTCGCATGCTCGGGCGGAGGCGGCGCAAGGCCCAGATCTTCACGTATTTCGCGTGCCGCCGATTTGCCCCGGCGCATGGATTCCGCGATCAGCTCGTCGGTCAGAACAAGATTCGCGCTGGCGATATCTTCCATTGTCAGCAGCACACTGGGGTCCTGATCGGCGCGCACGTCGTCGCGAATAATTCGGATGCCGTTGCCCTCGACGCCGCCAAGCTTTCCGCGAAAACGCTTGCGGCCTTCATGCGGCACGCCCATTTCGATTTTCACCAGATGACCGGCGTAGCGCTCGAAATCGGTGCGGCGGACCAGCGGCCGGTCGATGCCGGGCGATGAAATTTCCAGCCGGTAAGCGCGCTGGATCGGATCGGCGATGTCCATGACCGGCGACAACGCTTTCGAGATCGCCTCGCAATCCTCGATCAGCATGGTGCCGTCGGGCCGCTCCGCCATGATCTGCACCGTGCAGCCGGCTTCGGCCGTGACCTTGATCCGCACCAGCCGGTAGCCCATGCCCTGCAACACCGGCGTTGCAACCGCGGACACACGCGCGCCGACGCCTGGCTCGACCACGAGGCGCGGTTCGGCAAGCAGTTCGGTGTCAACGGCAACGTCGGCAGGGTCGCTCATATCCAGGGTCAAAAGTGCTCTTATGGTTGTCGGCCCGCCGCTGCGTGCGGCAGCGGCCATCAGGTAATAAAAAAGAGCGGGTCCCGCGGGGCCCACTCTCCTACGTGTGCGTATGAGAATTTATCAGTTGCGGCGGATATAGACGTTTTTGGCCTGTGCGGCAAGGGCTTCCCGCGAGGCCGGAACGATTGCGGAACCCGTTTTGTGGCCGGCAAAGCGCCGATTTGTTGAAAGAGCGTATGGTCTTATGGCCAAATTGCCGGCATCCGGACGTCAGCACCGCCGCATTTAACGCATCTGTCCTCAAAGCGACCCTTCCGGCTAACCGTTCGTTCATCTGGCGTAACCTACAGTCCCAAATGCTTCTGGGCCTGCGGTAAAACCGCCGTGCCAGCTGCAACCAGAGATGCGCATGGCAGCTGCCTTTTCCCTGATTCCGGAGCTCGATGAGATCGTCAAAAACGGCACCGCTGAAAAGCGGGCGGCGGCGATTGAGCGGATTTCCGACCTTTTTCTGCAAGGTGCGGCGCATTTCGAGACCCAGCATATCGCGCTGTTCGACGACATTCTGGTCGGGCTGGTGCCGGCCACCGAAATCGAGACGCGCGTGGAGCTGGCGGAGCGGCTGTCCAAGTTGGATAACGCCCCGCCGACGCTGGTGAAGCAACTGGCCCGCGAAAACGAAATCAAGATCGCCGGTCCGATCCTGAGCCGGTCGCCGCTGCTCGACGATCCCACGCTCGTTGAAATCGCGCGCGCCAAGGGCCAGGAACATCTGGCGGCGATTTCGGGGCGCCCGGCGCTGTCTCCGTCCGTGACCGATGTGATCGTCCGCCGCGGTGACCGCGAAGTTGTGCGCAGCGTGGCGGCCAACACCGGTGCGGAATTCTCCGAGTCCGGCTATTCGGGGCTGGTCAAGCGCGCCACCGACGATGGCATGCTGGCGCTGACTGTCGGCCAGCGCGAGGATCTTCCGACGGCGTCGCTGAAACAGCTGCTGGCAAAGTCAGTCGATCTCGTCCGCCGCCGAATGTTTGATTCGGCGAAGCCGAAGCAGAAGGCGGCGATCAATCAGGCGATGATCGAGATTTCCGGCGCGCCGAAAACGCAGCCGCAGACGCGGGATTTCGAGCCGGCCCAGCGCGCCATTCTGGCGCTGCATCAGGCGGGAGAGCTTAACGAGGCGGCACTGCTTGGCTTCGCCAGGCAGCACAAATACGAGGAATCGGTCGCTGCGCTCGCGGCGTTGACAGGCATGCGGCTGTCGGTGGTGCATCAATTGATGCTTGGCGATCGCTACGACCCCATTCTGCTTCTTGGAAAATCCATCGGGCTGGAATGGGCGACGGTGAGGGCTCTGGTGGTGCTGCGTCTGGGACCGGGGCGTGTGCCTTCCGGGCCGGACATCGAAGAAGCCCGCATCAACTATGAGCGCTTGTCGCCCGCGACGGCGCAGCGCGTTCTGACCTTCTGGCGGCTGCGCGACAAGGGTTTGTCGGCCTAGGCGCCTGCGCGCCGAAAGATGAGATAGACGGCCTTGCGTCCTTCGCGGTCAGCCTTTTTCCCATAACGTGTCATCGTGTAATTCGGCCACGGCAAACGCCAATCATCGGCCCGCTCCGCTGTCCAGACGAAGTCCGCGGAGCGCTGCATGTGCATCAAGGTCCATGCACAGTAGTCGTCGATGTCGCAGACGAAGCGAAACTCGCCGTTTCTTTTGAGGATGCGCGACATCCCGGCGACGGTTGCATCCTGCACGAAGCGGCGCTTCCAGTGCCGCCGCTTCGGCCACGGATCGGGATGAATGAGATCGATACGCGCAAAGCTCGACGGTTGAGCCCAGGCAAGAAGCTCGGCCGCGTCGCCTGCGAACAGGCGGATATTCCCGATATTATGCGCCTCGATCTGCGCAAGAATTTTCGCCATGCCGTTGACGTAGGGTTCGCAGCCGATGAAGCCGGTCCGCGGAAACGCGAGCGCCTCCGCGATCAGGTGTTCACCGCCGCCGAATCCGATCTCGAGGCGCATCTCGTCGACAGGCGCCTGGAACAGCGAAGCTGGATCGGAGGCATCCGCGCGACCCAGATCCAGCGCGAGATGCGGCAGAAGATTTTCGATCAGGTCGGCCTGGTGATTGCGGAGCTTGTGTCCCTTGCGCCGGCCGAAAAACGAACCGTGACCGTGTTCGACATTTTGTCCGCGTGATGGGGTCGTATCGTTCGCTGACATCGCGTTCACCGGCCTGAGCAATCCATCGTTTATCGCGGGGCGATCTGGCTGAAATCGTTCATGGAGGCGACTGGCGCCCCTGCCGGTCCGTGCGCTCGTGAGTGCCCGCAAGCCTATGTGGGGTCGGCCTGTTCGCGCGCGGCCATCTGCTCGACGAGTTCCACAATGCTGCGGCGGAGCTTGGCATCTGTAATTCGCGTGAAAGCACGGGTCAGCGCCAGCCCCTCGGAGGTTGCGAGAAAATCCGAAACATAGGCGGGGGACTGCGCCTCGCTCAATCCTGCCAGCGCGTTCGGGCCGGCCGGGCCGCCTTCGAACAAGAAGGAGACCGGCACCTGAAGAATATCCGAGATTTGCTGCAGCCGGCTTGCGCCGATGCGGTTGGTGCCCTTCTCGTATTTCTGCACCTGCTGGAATGTCAGGCCGAGCGCTTCGCCGAGTTTTTCCTGGCTCATGCCAAGCATGATCCGGCGCATGCGCACGCGGCTGCCAACATACTTGTCAACAGGATTGGGCGCCTTGGTCGTCATCTACAAGCTCCGCGTCATCGGCATGGTTTGGAAACGATGGTGAACCTGTCCGCGATGACTGAACCGGAATACGCTTCTTGCGCCAGCATCGTCAAATCCTTGTCGCGTCTGTGATGAAGAATTTAGGTTAAACCCTGTGACCGCATTGAGGCCAATTGACCCCCTCGAAGTGCGTTCGACGTCTGGACAGATGTCCAGAAATACCGCGCACCGGAACAGATACTGTGATGTCAGGACTTTTGTTTCGCGCGGCGGCGAATGACGATGACGGTCGACAATGCGACCGCCAGCGCCACCGGCATATCCCGAACGCGCGAGAACAACGTCGGTGCCGTTGGCTTGGGCAAGGCTGAATCGAGTACGCCCTCGGCGCCAAGTCCCAGTTGCGCAACGATGCGGCCGAACGGATCGATCACGGCGGAGATGCCTGTGTTCGCGGAGCGGACGATGGGAAGACCCTCTTCAACGGCCCGCAAGCGGGCCTGTTGCAGATGCTGGTAGGGGCCCGTCGAGATGCCGAACCATCCGTCGTTGGTCAGGTTGACGATCCAGCCGGGACGGTCATCGCCCGGAACGATGTCGCCCGGGAAGATCGCCTCGTAGCAGATCAAGGGCAACATGCGTGGTGCATTCGGCACCGCCATGGTCCGCCGCCGGTCGCCCGGAATGAACCCGCCGCGCACCTTGGTGATCTGCACGAAGCCGAGTTTTTCCATCGCGGACTGGAACGGCAGGTATTCGCCGAATGGAACCAGATGCAGCTTGTCGTACATCGACAGGATGGTTCCATCGTGATCGATGACATAAATCGAATTGTAGGCACGCGTGATTTGCGTTCCGGCGGGCTGATCGGGCGGGCGGATCGCACCGGTGACCAGCACCGTACCCGGCGGCAGCAGGTTCGCGATCTGCGCCATGGCGTCGGCCTCGCGCGTCAGGAAAAACGGAAACGCAGATTCTGGCCAGATCAGGATGGTGGAGTCGCGCACGCCGCTGGACTGCGGGCCGGTCGCGCGATCCGACAGCGACAGATACTTGTCCATCACCATCTGCTTCGCAGCGTAGTTGAACTTCACATCCTGCTGCAGGTTCGGCTGCATCAGCCGCAGTTTCACCTTGTCGGCGAATTGCGTCGGCCGGCTCGCAAGCCTGACCGCGCCGTAGCCGCCCATCGCGGCAAGCACGAGCAGCGAAGCAACGAGCGGGACCCACGGACGGCGCGTGACGTGCGGGTCGTCAATCAGAACCGCGGGAGATGCGAATACGGCGACAGCGATAAACGTCAAACCCCACAGCCCGACCAGCGAGGCGCTTTGCGCGAGCGCCAGCGGTTCGGTCAGGGCATAGCCGAATGCATTCCAGGGAAAGCCGGTCAGGATATGTCCGCGCAGCCATTCGCTGGCCGTGAGCGCGCAGGCGAGACTCAGAATGCGAAACGAATCCGGCGTCCAGATCAGCCTTGCGAGCGCGAAGCCGAAGGCCATGAACAGCGCCAGCCCCGCCGGCAAGCCCATGACCGCGACCGGAAGCAGCCAGGCGAAGGTCTGCGCATCGACGAGGAAGGCGTACCCGACCCAATAGAGTCCCGCGAGGAAATAGCCGAAGCCGAACCACCAGCCGGTCAGCGCTGCGGCGGGAATGCCGCCGAGGCGTCCAGCGCCCGCGCCGTCGATCAGCCAGACCGCGGCCGGAATTGTCAGGAACAAAACCGGCCACGCGTTGAAGGGCGCCATCGCCAGTGCCGACAGAGCGCCCGCGACGAGCGCGATCATCGCGCGCTTCCATCCCCATGACAGGATGATGCCGGAGATGAGTACGCGGGAGGATGTCATCGATTGCCGGCGCCGTCGCTGGATGAAGCCGGATTGGTGTTGTCGTTGGCCTGGGCCTGCGCGGCATCGTTCGCAGCTTCCCTGCGGCGCAACTCCCGATGACGCAGATTGGAGCGATCCTTCTGCGTTCCGATCCGCACGCGCTTGACGCGCCGGGGATCGGCGTCGAGTACTTCGATCTCGAAGTCGCCCGGTCCCGAAATGATTTCACCGCGCACCGGCAGGCGGCCGACCTGAGTGACGAGATAGCCGCCGAGCGTATCGACATCCTCGCCCGCTTCGCCGGTGTCGAACTCCTCTCCGACCACGGATTGCACATCTTCAAGGCTGGCGCGCGCGTCGGCGATAAAGGACCCGTCGGATTGCCGGACCACGGACGGCGTCTCGTCGCTGTCGTGCTCATCGTCAATCTCACCGACCACCTGTTCGACGATATCCTCGATCGATACCAGGCCGTCGGTGCCGCCATACTCGTCGACGACCAGGGCCAGATGGATGCGCGTCGCCTGCATCTGCGCCAGCAAGTCGATGGCCGGCATTGATGGTGGAACGTAGATCAGCTTGCGCATGATGTTGGCCTCGGACAACTTCATGCGCAGATCGACCGAGCGCAGATCGAGTCCCGCCGGGAACGGCTTCTTGCGCTTGGCGTTGACCTCATCGGCCACCTTCGCCTTCGAGGTCATGAATGCGAGCAGGTCGCGGATATGAACGAAGCCCTCAGGGTCGTCGAGAGTGTCGTTGTAGACCACGAGACGCGAATGAGCGGCGCTTTCGAACAGGCTCATCAGCTCGCCCAGTGAAATATCCCGCTTGACCGCGACGATATCGCCGCGCGGCACCATGACATCGGCAATGCGCCGTTCATGCAGGCCCAGGATATTGCGCAGCATGGTGCGCTCGATCGTGGTGAAGCTGGTTTCATCCGGGGCGGTGGCGTCAAGCACCACCTGAAGGTCTGCGCGGGCCGATCCTGCTTTCCATCCGAACAGCGTGCGCAGTGCGCGGATAAGCCATAGCTCCGACGACGGGCGCAGCACCTCGACCTGCTGGACGGGCACCGGCAGATTGCCCGGTCGCGGCGTCTCGGAGGGATCGCTGTCGGATTTGTCGGCTAGGGAGCTGGGCACTTTAGTTCACCTGATCGTCATGCGCGTAAGGATCGGGGATCCCGAGCTGCGCAAGAATATCACGCTCGAGACCTTCCATGATCTCGGCGTCGTTATCGTTTTCGTGATCGTAGCCGATCAGATGCAGGAAGCCATGCACCGCCAGATGGCTGAGATGGTGATCGAACAGCTTGTGTTCGGCGTCAGCTTCGCTGCGCGTGGTCTCGTAGGAGATTGCAATATCACCGAGCATGCGCGGCGCGTCGCCATCGGCGCGCTCCGATTGCAGCGCAGGAAATGACAGTACGTTGGTCGGCTTGTCGATGTCGCGCCAGTTCTTGTTGAGGATGCGAATGCCGGCATCATCGGTCAGCATGATCGCAAGCTCGGCGTCGGCCGTATCGGCGTCGACCATCGTGGCCGCTGTTTCGATAGCGCGATGGATCGTCGTCTCCACGCCGCTTTCGCGGTTCCAGCAGTCGGCCGTGACAAGCACCTCGGTCGCGGGAATGTTGGCGGACGTCATGTCAAAAATCTTGGTTGCAATTAGCGCTCGGCCTGTTCGGGTTCATTGATGTGCATCAAGGCTTGCCGGTGCCGGATTGCTTCGGCACGCCTTCATACGCGGCGACGATCCGCGCCACCAGTTCATGACGGATTACGTCCTGAGCCTGGAATCTCACCTGAGCTATGCCTTCGACCCCGTCGAGCAGCTTGGCGGCTTCCGCCAGCCCCGATGGCTGGCCGTTGGGCAGGTCGACCTGGCTCGGATCGCCGGTGATGATCATGCGGCTGTTCTCGCCGAGACGCGTCAGGAACATCTTCATCTGCATCGATGTGGTATTTTGCGCCTCATCCAGAATGATAGCCGCGTTGGTCAGGGTGCGGCCACGCATAAAGGCCAGCGGCGCGATTTCGATCTCGCCGCTTTGCAGGCCGCGCTCGACAATGCGCGAGTCCATCAGATCATACAGTGCGTCGTAGATCGGCCTTAAGTATGGATCGACCTTTTCACGCATGTCGCCGGGCAGAAATCCAAGCCGTTCGCCTGCCTCCACAGCGGGCCGCGACAGGATGATGCGGTCGACTTCCTTGCGCTCGAACAATTGACAAGCCTGCGCCACGGCGAGCCATGTCTTGCCGGTGCCGGCGGGGCCGATGCCGAACACCAGTTCATGCCGCTTCAGCGCGCGAATGTAGGAGTCCTGCGCGGCGGTGCGCGCACGCACCGGACGCTTGCGCAGATTGATTTCCTCGAACTGCGACTTGGCGGTCTTTGGATCGAATTCGAACAGCGAGCCTTGCGCGATCACGGCGCGGATGGCGCCTTCGACATCGCCCTGAGCGATATCGTGTCCGCGGACCGCCTGTTCGTAGAGCATTTCAAGCACGCGCCGCGCGGCGTCGCAGCCGTCGCGCGATCCGGCGACGGTGATGTGATTGCCGCGCGAGTCGGCGACGACGCCGAGACGGCGCTCGATCAAAGCAAGATTTTGTCCGTAGGGACCGACCAGTGCGGAGGCCGCGCCGTTGTCATCGAAGGCGACAACGATCTGGGCTTCGTGCGGTGTTGGAATGTCTCGGTCGTTTTTGCGGCCAGGGGCGAGTGTCGGCGAATCCGATGCGCTTTTTGGCAAGGGTTCAGGCTCCGGTGGTCATGGCTGACGAGGAAGTATTGGCGGGCTGGGAGGTTTTAAGTGACGGGACGGGGGAAGCGGCTGTATCGGCGAGTGCGCCGATCAGGCTGTAACGCTCGAGGCTGTCGACGGCGACGGGCAGCACCTGGCCGATAATGTCGGGCGACGCCATGACGTGAGCGGGTTGCAGGTAAGCGGTGCGGCCGACGATCTGACCGGGATTGCGCGCAGCGCGCTCGAACAGCACGTCGACCGTCTTGCCGATCACTGCCGCGTTGAAGGCAGCCTGCTGGCTGTCGATCAACTCCTGGAGCAGCGCCAATCGCTCGTCCATCACCTTGTTCTGTACAGATACGGTCGTGACCGTCTCCTGCATGTCCGCGGCCGGTGTTCCGGGCCGGGGCGAATACTTGAACGAATAGGCGCCAGCGTAGCTGATTTGGCGAACCAGCGCGAGTGTTGCGGAAAAATCTTCCTCGGTTTCACCAGGAAAACCGACAATAAAATCCGATGAAAATGCAATGTCTTCGCGCACCTTGCGGAACCGCTCCACGGTGCGGACGTAATCGGCGGCGGTATGCTTGCGGTTCATCGCTTCCAGAATGCGGTCGGAGCCGGATTGCACCGGCAGATGCACGAACGGCATGACGGCGGGAATATCCCGGTGGGCTTCGATCAGCGCGTCGTCGACATCGCGGGGATGGCTGGTCGAGTAGCGCAGCCGCACGATGCCCGGCACGTCCGCGAGCCGGTGAAGAAGCCTGCCGAGCGACCAAGGCTCGCTATTGCCGCCGTCGCCATGAAACGCGTTGACGTTCTGGCCGATCAGCGTGATCTCGCGCACGCCGTTGTCCGCGAGGCGCTTCACGTCGTCGACGATGCGCGCCACCGGACGCGACACCTCCATGCCGCGCGTATAAGGCACCACGCAGAAGGTGCAGAACTTGTCACAGCCTTCCTGCACTGTGACGAAGGACGAGATTCCCCGCGCGCGGATTGCCGCCGGTTTCGGATCTGGCAATGCCGCGAACTTGTCCTCGACCGGAAATTCCGTCTCGACGGCGCGGCCATCGGTCTTCGCTTTCGCCAGCAGTTGCGGCAGATGATGATAGCTCTGCGGGCCGACCACGACATCGACGACAGGTGCGCGGCGGATGATCTCGCTGCCTTCGGCCTGCGCGACGCATCCGGCCACCGCGATCTTCATCTCGCGGCCATTGCGTGCGGCCTCAATCTTGGCGGTGCGCAGGCGTCCAAGTTCCGAATAGACTTTCTCGGATGCTTTCTCGCGGATGTGACATGTGTTGAGGATCACAAGATCGGCGTCGTCGGCGCTGGCCGTTTCGACGAATCCCTCAGGCGCGAGCGTGTCTACCATGCGCTGCGCATCGTAGACATTCATCTGACAGCCGTATGACTTGATGTGCAGCTTGCGCGGCGCGGTCATCGAAACCTTGGGTCTGGCGGCGCTCCGGGCCGCTCTCTCGCGCTTCAGATATAGATAAAGGGCGGCGAAATCCAGCGATTGCGCCGCCTCCGTGGCGCCCAAAACCGCTCTAAATGGCTGTTATTTCAGCATGATCGAGGTTCCGCGCGATCAGGCCGGGCAATTCGCGCATGTCGCCGATGACAATGGCGGCGCCCGCCACCCTCAGCCGGTCTGCGTCGCCGGGCCGGCAGTGGCTGCCGCCGGTAAATCCGACCACGGTCATACCGGCGGCGTGCGCGGCAGTGGCGCCGGGCACGCTGTCCTCGATCACGACGCATCGTGCCGGCGGCGTATTCATCTGTGCTGCGGCAAACAGAAACAGGTCCGGCGCGGGCTTGCCGCGCTCGACCTGCATCGCGGAGAACAGGTGCGGGTCGAAGCGGCCGAGCAGCCCGGTGGTGCCGAGGCTGCTTCGAATTCGGGTCGGTGTGCCGGACGACGCCACACAGATGCGCTGGGATAATCGATCCAGCGTTTCGAAGATGTGTGGAACGGGCGCCAGTTGCTCGCCGAACACGCGGTCGATCGTCGCCCTCAGTTGCGCCGTATAGGAATCGGGAAAAGCGCGGCCAAGTTCGGTTTCAACTTCAAGCCGTGCCTCGCGCGCCGAACGCCCGAGGAAACGCTCATGCACCTGCGCGGCGGAGATCGTGTAGCCGTGCTCCGTCAGCACCTCGGCATGGACCACGCACGCCAGCGCTTCGCTGTCGACGAGTACGCCGTCGCAATCGAAGATGACGAGGCCGAAAGGAGACGGTGTACTCAAGACTTGTCGTCGTCCCGAGTCTTTTCGTCCAATGGCACGCAATAAAGCTCCAGCCGGTGATCGACCAGCTTGTAGCCGAGCTTGCGCGCGATTTCGGTCTGGAGCTTTTCGATTTCTTCGGAGGTGAATTCGATCACCTTGCCGTCGCGCAGGTTGATGAGATGGTCGTGATGGCTCTCCGGCACCTGCTCGTAGCGGGCGCGGCCCTCGCGGAAATCATGACGTTCGATGATGCCGGCGTCCTCGAACAGCTTGACGGTGCGATAGACCGTCGAAATCGAAATCTTGTCATCGACCGCGACGCAGCGCCGGTAAAGTTCCTCGACGTCGGGATGGTCCATGGCCTCGGCGAGCACGCGCGCGATGACACGGCGCTGGTCGGTCATGCGCATGCCGGCTGCGGCGCAGCGCTTCTCGATATCCGTATGCTTGCCTGTGGGCATGGATTTCAGAGCTGTCATGACAGGTCCCGGTATGCGCTAGTGTCCTGAATCCGAAATTCGCCTGCTTTTGCGGCGCGTTCCATAGCGAACTTCGGATTCAAAAGGACACTAGAATCTATAGTTCTAGTGTGGTTTTGGTTCTCAAGTCCGCAAATGGACGTGCTGAGAAAATGTTGCGGACTTGCGAACCACCACACTAGCGTGTTTTGCCACCAGCCGCAGCTTACGACAAGTCTCGTTGCATCACCACGGCGTTCAATTGTTCGCCGCCGGCATCCTTGTAGTACCGTTCGCGGCGCCCGACGACGCGGAAGCCGGCGCGTTCATAAAGCGCTCGGGCAGGGCGGTTGTTTTCCTCGACTTCGAGAAACACGGTTTTCAGGCCATGCCCCGCGAGATGTCCGAGATGGGTGCGCAGCAGGTCGCGCGAGAAGCCGCGCCCGCGATGCTTTTGAGCCACCGCAACAGAGAGAATCTCCGCTTCGTCGGCGGCGGTCCGCGATACGATAAATCCGATGGTCGATCCGCCGAGCCGCAGCCGGTGAGCGAGGGCATTGCGCTCGATCAGGATCTGTTCGAATTCGTCCGTGCCCCAGCCGCGATGAAACGAGGCGCGATGCAATTGCGACAGCTGTGGCGCATCGCGAAGATTCGCAGGCTCGACCGTGGGGGCGGTGCGTCCGAACAGTTTCGGAAACATGCGGGACAGAAATGCGGGAACGCGCGGCATGGCTAGGCCCGGGTGTCCGGCAGCGCGTAGCCGGCTTTCGGCTTGGCGTCGGGCGCGCGCAGATAAAACGGCTTCGCCGGTGCGGAGCCAGGGTCAGTCGCCGCTCCGATCCATGCGACCCAGGTAATGTCAGGGCCCGGTCTTGGATCGACCAGCACGGGTGCCGGGACATTCCGCGGCCAGCGATCCGCCAGCAGTTGCGCCGCGTTGCCGACCATGCGCAACGCGCCAAAGCGCGACGCCGCGAAAGTATCCTCGATCGGCACTACCGCCGGCCGCATCAGGGCCGCTCCGTTGCCCGCGACGACCTGAAAGTAGACATGGTCATGCCGGGCATCGATCGCGGCGATGATCGGATGTTCCTGCTTTTCCGCGACCAGAGGCGCGACATAGGCCGACAGGGTGGTGAGGCCGATCACCGGCTTGTCGGCGGCAAGGCCGATGCCGCGCGCCGCCGAGATACCGACGCGCAGACCCGTAAAGCTGCCGGGGCCGGTGGTGACGGCGATGCGGTCGAGTTCGAGATAGCTCAGGCCCGACGCGGTCATGACGCGGGCGATCAGCGGCATCAGCGCCTCGGCATGGCCGCGCTTCATCTCCAGCGTTTCCTGCGCGATGACCGCTTTTGTAGCGGCATCCAGCACGGCGGCGGCGCAGAAATCCAGCGCGGTATCGATGGCGAGAACGATCATAGAGGTCAGTCTATCAAAGGCGTCTGCTGTTTTCTTTCCCTCTCCCCTTGTGGGAGAGGGTGGCGAAATCGAGCACGGCGAGATTGAGCCGGGTGAGGGGTATCAGGTTCGCTGCCGTATCCATACCCCTCACCCGCCCTCGTTGCACTCGGGCACCCTCTCCCACAAGGGGAGAGGGGAAAGAAGTGGCTCAAAACGTGGATGGCCGGGACATAGGCAAGCGGAAGCGACGCCGTTCTTCGAACGGCTATGCCCGGCCATGACAATTAAAGTATCGGAAGGATCCTAATAATCGGCCGATCACATCGGCCGGACTTCCACCACGTCCGGGATGAAGTGCTTCAGCAGGTTCTGAATGCCGTGCTTCAGTGTCGCCGTCGACGACGGGCAGCCCGCGCAGGAGCCCTTCATGTCGAGATAGACGATGCCGTCCTTGAACCCGCGGAAGGTGATGTCGCCGCCGTCGCCGGCGACCGCCGGGCGAATCCGGGTTTCAAGCAGATCCTTGATGACCGCGACCGTCTCGGTGTCGGCCTCGCTGAAGAATTCCTCGGCATGCGGCGCGTCGCCGTCGGCAACCTGGCCGTCGGCGAGCAGCGGCGCGCCGGACATGTAGTGTTCCATGATGGCGCCGAGAATCGCCGGCTTGAGGTGCTGCCAGTCGCTGTCGTCCTTGGTGACGGTCACGAAATCCGAGCCGTAGAAGACGCCGGTGACACCCGGCACACCGAACAGCCGTTCGGCGAGCGGGGAGCGGGTGGCGGAGTCACGGTCGGTGAATTCCATGGTGCCGCTGTCGAGCACGGCACGGCCGGGAATGAACTTCAGGGTCGCGGGATTGGGGGTCGCTTCGGTCTGGATAAACATTTGATTCTCCGGCGCATCGCCGGTTCAAGGCCGGCGCGAACAGGGTTGGGTGAACGGTTCCTATAGCACAAATGGCGCCTGAAACAGCCCGATCAAGGGTGCATGGCGGGTGTTCCGGGAGCGGAATCAGTTCCGGGCTGCCTCGCGAAAGCGGGGACGACATTGAATGTGAGGCGTCATCCTGAGGTGCGAGCCGCTTTTGCGGCGAGCCTCGAAGGATGCCTGGC
>NZ_JBXAFS010000035.1:0-17602 GCF_058793355.1 Afipia sp. MLSD5-FHT05B12 | reverse complement strand
GTCCCGGCTGGCGCCGGGGTCCGGCTCGCCGCCATCGCGCCGGGGCGCTGCGCCGTTCTCGGCACCGCGTTCGGCGGGCGTGGCACGTTTCGCAGGTCGAGCAGCGCTCCGCGGCGGTTTTCATAGCCCGCATAGATTGTGGGCGGCGGGCCGGGCGGGCCGTAGACCGTCATCATCCGCTCATCGACCGCCTGGGCCGGAATGAAGCGCATGATCTGGCCGGTGCGGGCATCAATAATCAGGCGGCCGTCGTCGCCGTTCCGGTCGATCGCGGCGATGGTGTAGATCCAGCCGCGCTGGGTCACCCGGCCGAGCGGCGAATAACCGCTTGAACGCAGGACGGTTACGACCTGCTCGGGCGGCAGCATCGGGCGCGCGCCCAGTGTCGAGCGCTGAAAGCGGGCCGAGGGAATCGCCGCATGAGGACCTGTCGCAGAACGACTTGGGGCATAGGGCCGCTGCGCATAAGGCCGCTCCTCACCGTAAGACCGCTCAAGGGGAGGCCTGTCATAGGCCGGAGGCGGCAGCGGATCGCCCTCGTCTTCCAGAATTCGCGGCATGGGAATATGAATGTCATCCACCACCGGAAAATCGTCGGCAGCGAACGCCGGAGACGCCAAAACCCCGGCGGCCAACACAGCGCCGGCAGCAACAGCGCATCCAATCAGTTGCTTTCTGGAAAACGACGTCATCTCGCAGGCCTCCCCATTCTGGGTCCCAAATCCGTCCCCGGATTCCCAAAAGTCCGCGTAAACGTGATTTCCGATTTCGGCGGAGCTAGGACCGGATGGCGGCGGCAATGCCTTAATCCCGCGGCGTTCTCGGGTAGCGGCGTGGCGGTCCACAGCGCATCCCGGTGTTCCGAATCCGCAGTTCGCCTCCTTGTGCAGAGCTGCGCGAACCACCACACCGGGAGGACTCTCACGCGCTTGTGTGATAGGAAAAAGTTTGGCAATCTCGGCATTAGGACAGGACTACTGTCCCAATTTCCGGGTAATCTCGGCACGGCGTTTGCAGCGCCGGTAATATCAGCAGGCCGCATGGCAGCCGGAAACGGCCCGCGCGAACTGCACTTTCTAAAGCGAGGCTCGTGACAGCGCGAGCGGTGGCCCCGAGGACTTCCCAGAGAAGGGAAATTCCGAAGGGTTCCGCGAACGCCGAAGCTGCGGCCAAAATGGGTAAAAATAGACTGCCTCTAAATCCAAAGAGGCGTGAGGATGAGAATGAGCGGGTCAGAGTTCGAGCGGAATGAAATCGAGGTGGATGCGCTGATCGCGGACCCGGCCTTGAAACCGCGCGAACATAACTGGCGTCCGGATACCGCCGGTCTGTACGACCCGTCGCTGGAAAAGGATTCCTGCGGCGTCGGCTTCATTGCCAACATCAAGGGCAAGAAATCGCACCAGATCGTGTCCGACGCGATCAGCATCCTTTGCAATCTCGAACATCGCGGCGCAGTCGGCGCCGATCCGCGCGCCGGCGACGGCGCGGGCATCCTTGTGCAGATTCCGCACGCCTTCTTCGCACGCAAGGCGAAGGAAGCCGGGTTCACCCTGCCAGGCGCCGGTGAATACGCCGTCGGCCAGCTGTTCCTGCCGCGCGAGAAGCCCTGGCGCGAAGTCATCAAGGGCATCGTCAAGGACAAGATCAAGTCGGAAGGCCTGAAGCTGTTCGGCTGGCGCGACGTGCCGGTCGACAACGCCTCGCTCGGTGAAACCGTCAAGCCGACCGAGCCGCACTGCATGCAGGTGTTCATCGGCTGCGGCGACTGCGCCGGTGAAGACGATTTCGAGCGCCGCCTCTATATCCTGCGCAAGGCGATCTCGAACGCGATCTATCAGCGCCGCGAACGCGCGCTGGCCGGTTACTATCCGGTGTCGATCTCGTGCCGCACCGTCGTCTACAAGGGCATGTTCCTCGCCGACCAGCTCGGCAAATATTATCCCGACCTGCACGAGCCGGATTTCGAATCCGCGCTGGCGCTGGTGCATCAGCGCTTCTCGACCAACACCTTCCCTGCGTGGTCGCTGGCGCATCCCTATCGCATGGTCGCGCATAACGGCGAAATCAACACGCTGCGCGGCAACGTCAACTGGATGGCCGCGCGTCAGGCCTCGGTCTCCTCCGAGAAATTCGGTGAGGACATCGAGAAGCTGTGGCCGATTTCCTATGAGGGACAGTCGGACACCGCCTGCTTCGACAACGCGCTCGAATTTCTCGTGCAGGGCGGCTACTCGCTGTCGCACGCGATGATGATGCTCGTGCCGGAAGCCTGGGCCGGCAATCCGCTGATGAACGAAGAGCGCCGCTCGTTCTACGAATATCACGCCGCGCTGATGGAGCCGTGGGACGGCCCCGCCGCGATTGCTTTCACCGACGGCCGCCAGATCGGCGCCACGCTCGACCGCAACGGCCTTCGTCCGGCGCGTTATCTCGTCACCAAGGACGACCGCATCGTGATGGCGTCCGAAATGGGCGTGCTGACAATTCCGGAAGACCAGATTGTCACCAAGTGGCGCTTGCAGCCCGGCAAAATGCTGCTGGTCGACCTCGATCAGGGCCGCCTGATTCCAGACGACGAGATCAAGGCGGAACTCGCCAAGAGCCATCCCTACCGCGAGTGGCTCGACCGCACCCAGATCGTCCTCGAAGAGATGCCGGATGCGCCGGCCAAGGCCGCACGTTCCAACCTGTCGCTGCTCGATCGCCAGCAGACCTTCGGCTACTCGCAGGAAGATCTCGCTGTCCTGATGACACCAATGGCGTCGACCGGTGAAGAAGCCGCGGGCTCGATGGGCACCGACACGCCGCTGTCGGCGCTGTCGAGCAGGCCGAAGTCGCTGTTCACTTATTTCAAGCAGAACTTCGCGCAGGTGACGAACCCGCCGATCGATCCGATCCGCGAAGAGCTGGTGATGAGCCTCGTCTCCATCATCGGTCCGCGCCCGAACCTGTTCGACATCGAAGGCCTGTCCAAGACCAAGCGCCTCGAAGTACGCCAGCCGATCCTGACCGACGCGGATCTGGAAAAGATCCGTTCGATCTCCGACGTCGCCGACAATCACTTCAAGTCGCGCGCGCTCGACACCACGTTCCACGCCGGCCTCGGGGCCTCGGGCATGGAGCAGGTGCTGGAGGAACTGTGCGGCCGCGCCGAAGCCGCGGTTCGCGAAGGCGTCAACATCATCATCCTGTCGGATCGCGCCGCCGGTTCCGACAGAATTCCGATTCCGTCGCTGCTGGCGACCGCCGCCGTGCATCATCACCTGATCCGCACCGGACTTCGCACCTCGGTCGGCCTTGTGGTGGAATCCGGCGAACCGCGCGAAGTGCATCACTTCGCTTGCCTTGCGGGCTACGGCGCCGAAGCGATCAATCCGTATCTGGCATTCGAGTCCATCGTCGCGATGAAGGACCAGTTGCCGGCCAAGCTCGACGACAAGGAAATCGTCAAGCGCTACATCAAGTCGATCGGCAAGGGCTTGCTCAAGGTCATGTCGAAGATGGGCATCTCGACCTATCAGTCCTACTGCGGCGCGCAGATCTTCGACGCCGTCGGCCTGAAGGCGGATTTCGTCGCAAAGTATTTCGCCGGCACCCATACCCGCATCGAGGGCGTCGGCCTTGCCGAGATCGCCGAGGAAACCGCGCGCCGTCATACCGACGCGTTCGGCGACGCGCAGATCTACAAGACCGCGCTCGATGTCGGCGGCGAATATGCCTACCGCTCGCGCGGCGAGGACCATGCATGGAACGCCGAGACCGTGTCGCTGCTTCAGCATGCGGTTCGCGGCAACTCGCAGGAGCGTTATCGCGCCTACGCGAAGGTGCTGAACGAACAGTCCGAGAGGCTGCTGACGCTGCGCGGCCTGTTCAAGCTCAAGACCGCCGAGGACGACAAGCGCAAGCCTGTGCCCCTCGATGAAGTCGAGCCCGCCAAGGAGATCGTCAAGCGCTTCGCCACCGGCGCGATGTCGTTCGGCTCGATCTCGCGCGAAGCCCACACCACGCTGGCGATCGCGATGAATCGCATCGGCGGCAAGTCCAACACCGGCGAAGGCGGCGAGGAAGCGGATCGTTTCAAGCCGATGGCGAACGGCGATTCCATGCGTTCCGCCATCAAGCAGGTCGCCTCGGGACGTTTCGGCGTGACGACGGAATATCTCGTCAACTCCGACATGATGCAGATCAAGATGGCGCAGGGCGCGAAGCCCGGCGAAGGCGGACAGTTGCCCGGCCACAAGGTCGACGCGACCATCGCCCGCGTGCGCCACTCGACGCCGGGCGTCGGCCTGATTTCGCCGCCGCCGCATCACGACATCTATTCGATCGAAGATCTCGCACAGCTCATCTACGATCTGAAGAACGTCAATCCGGACGGCGCGGTCTCGGTCAAGCTGGTCTCGGAAATCGGCGTCGGCACGGTTGCGGCCGGTGTCGCCAAGGCGCGCGCGGATCATGTCACCATCGCCGGCTTCGAGGGCGGCACGGGCGCGTCGCCGCTGACCTCGATCAAGCATGCCGGCAGCCCGTGGGAAATCGGCCTTGCCGAAACCCATCAAACGCTGGTGCGTGAGCGGCTGCGCAGCCGCATCGTCGTGCAGGTCGACGGCGGCTTCCGCACCGGACGTGACGTTGTGATCGGCGCCCTCCTGGGCGCGGACGAAATGGGCTTCGCCACCGCGCCGCTGATCGCAGCGGGCTGCATCATGATGCGCAAGTGCCATCTCAACACCTGCCCGGTCGGCGTCGCGACGCAGGACCCGGTGCTGCGCAAGCGCTTCACCGGCCAGCCCGAGCATGTCATCAACTACTTCTTCTTCGTCGCCGAGGAAGTGCGCGAGATCATGGCCTCGCTCGGCTACCGCACCTTCCAGGAGATGGTCGGCCAGAGCCAGATGCTCGACCAGTCGACGCTGGTGGCGCACTGGAAGGCCAAGGGCCTCGACTTCTCGAAGCTGTTCTTCAAGCAGAAGGCCCTGCCCGGCCAGAAGATCTATCATTCCGAGGCGCAGGACCATCACCTCGACAACGTGCTCGACCGCAGCCTGATCAAGGAAGCGCAGGCGGCGATCAACCGCGGCGCGCCGGTGAAGATCGAGGCCGAGATTCACAACACCGACCGCAGCGCGGGCGCGATGCTGTCCGGCCTCGTCGCCAAGACCTATGGCCATACCGGCCTGCCGCTCGACACCATCCATGTCAGCCTCAAGGGCACGGCAGGACAGGCATTCGGCGCGTGGCTGGCGCGCGGCGTCACCTTCGATCTCGAAGGCGAAGGCAACGACTATGTCGGCAAGGGCCTGTCCGGCGGACGCATCATCGTCCGGCCGCCGAATATCTCCGGCATCGTGCCGGAAGAATCGATCATCGTCGGCAACACGGTGATGTACGGCGCCATCGAGGGCGAGTGCTACTTCCAGGGCGTCGCCGGCGAGCGCTTCGCCGTGCGCAACTCCGGCGCGGTCGCGGTGGTCGAGGGCGCCGGCGATCACTGCTGCGAATACATGACCGGCGGCATTGTCGTCGTACTCGGCAAGACGGGACGCAACTTCGCGGCCGGCATGTCCGGCGGCGTGGCTTACGTCATCGACGAGGACGGCACGTTCGAGAAGCGCTGCAACATGGCGATGGTCGAACTTGAGCCGGTGCTGTCCGAGGAAATGGTCAACCAGAATGCGTTCCATTCCTCCGGCGATCTCGAGGCGCATGGCCGCGTCGACGTGTTTTCGAACTTGCTCGGCGAGGACGTTGAACGGCTGCATGTCCTGATCACGCGGCACGCCAAGCTCACCGGCTCGGCGCGGGCGCAGCACATCCTTGCGAACTGGAAGAAGTATCTTCCGATGTTCCGCAAGGTGATGCCGGTCGAATACCGCCGCGCGCTGAAGGAAATGAAATCGCGCGAGCCGGAAGAGCCGAAAATCGCGATCGGAGCGTAAGCAGAAATCCCGTCATCCCGAGGCGCCCGAGCATAGCGAGGGCCTCGAAGGGTGACGGAGCAGAACATTCATCCTTCGAGGCTCGCCGAAACGGCTCGCACCTCAGGATGACGATGAAACGGATTGCAGGGGCGTCAGAGTCACCATGGGTAAGCCTACAGGTTTTCTTGAGATCGAGCGTCACGACCGCAAGTACGAGCCGGTCGCGGAGCGGGTGAAGGATTTCAGGGAATTCGTCATTCCGCTGAGCGAGAAGGACACGCGCGATCAGGCCGCGCGCTGCATGAATTGCGGCATCCCCTATTGCCACGGCACCGGCTCGGTTCAGCCCGGCACGCCCGGCTGCCCGGTCAACAACCAGATCCCGGACTTCAACGACCTCGTCTACAACGGCAACTGGGAAGAAGCCTCGCGCAACCTGCACTCGACCAACAACTTCCCCGAGTTCACCGGGCGCATCTGCCCGGCGCCGTGCGAAGCGTCATGCACGCTGAACATCGACGACAACCCGGTCACCATCAAGACCATCGAATGCGCCATCGTCGATCGCGCGTGGGACAACGGCTGGCTCAAGCCGGAAGTCGCGGCAACCAGGACCGGCAGGAAGGTCGCCGTGGTCGGCTCCGGTCCCGCGGGCCTTGCCGCCGCACAGCAACTCGCGCGCGCCGGCCATGAGGTTCATGTGTTCGAGAAGTTCGCCAAGGCCGGCGGCCTGCTTCGTTATGGCATTCCCGACTTCAAGATGGAAAAGGGCATCATCGACCGCCGCGTGGCGCAGATGGAAGCCGAAGGCGTCGTCTTCCACTACAACACGCCGGTTGGCGGCAACTATGCCGGCGCTGTCGAGCCGCAGGACCTCGTCAAGGCCTATGACGCCGTGGCGCTGACCGGCGGCGCGGAAGCATCGCGCGACCTGCCGATCCCCGGCCGCGACCTCGACGGCATTCATTTTGCGATGGATTTCCTGCCGCAGCAGAACCGCCGCGTCGGCAACGAGCCGCTCGGCGATATCCGCGAGATTCTCGCCGGCGGCAAGGACGTGGTCGTGATCGGCGGCGGCGATACCGGCTCCGACTGCATCGGCACCTCGATCCGCCAGGGCGCGAAGTCCGTGACCCAGCTCGAAATCATGCCGGCCCCGCCGGAGCGCGAGAACAAGGCGCTGAGCTGGCCGAACTGGCCATTGAAGATGCGCACCTCATCAAGCCAGGCCGAAGGCGCGATCCGCGAGTACGCCGTGCTGACGCAGAAGTTTTCCGGCCACGACGGCAAGGTCACGAGGCTTCACTGTGTCCATGTCGACGACAAGATGCAGCCGGTGCCGGGCAGCGAGTTCGAAATCAAGGCCGAACTGGTTCTGCTGGCGATGGGCTTCGTCCATCCGGTGCATGAAGGTTTGCTCAAGAAGCTCGGCGTCGAACTCGATCCGCGTGGCAATGTGCGCGCCTCGACCAACAACTACCAGACCTCGGTCGCGAAGGTGTTCTCCTCAGGCGATATGCGCCGCGGACAATCGCTCGTCGTCTGGGCGATCCGCGAAGGCCGCCAGTGCGCCGCCGCGATCGATCAGTTCCTGACGGGATCGACCGCGCTGCCGCGCTGAAAATTCTCGTACAAAAAAGCCCCGTCCGGTGACGGGGCTTTTCGCTTCGCATCATCCAGCGCGGCTGCTCAGCGCGCCGTTACTCGATGACGCGAATGACACGCCGGGTCCGCGGCTCGACGATCACACGCCGGTCGTTCACCACCGCATAGTGATACTCGGCGTGCCTCGGCACCGGACGCAACTCGACATAATCCGGCAGCGGCTCACCAACCACCACACGCTCCTTCACCACGACCGACGGTCCCGGCAACCCAGTGACCGATGAAATCACAGCCGCCGGGATATCGACGGCAGTGCCGACCGCCGCGCCGACAGTTCCGCCAACGGCTCCGCCGACCGGGCCGCCGATGGCGTGACCCGTCGCCGCGCCCTCACGCGCGCCCTGCTCCGTCGCGGTCTGCGCAAGTGCAAGGCCCGGCGTCAGCGCGATCGCCGCAACTGCCATTGCCATACGAATCTTCATGTCATTCTCCTCTTCGCATTGAGAGGCTGACCAACGGCTCACGGCAATGACCGTTCCGAATCGCGAGTACTGGAACCGGTGAAAATTTTATGCAGCGATGAGGTACAAGCCACGTGGAACTGCGGCAAAATCCGGGCGCACGCTTAACGATCAGCTCTTCTGAAGCCAGAACTGATACATCGTCGCGAATGTCGACGGGTTCTCGGATTCGAACACTGCCCAGTTCGCAAGATCGGTCGCAGCCCTGTCGCCCGGAAACCGCCGGAGATAGCTGGTCCGCGCCGGTGTCTCGAAGCCGAGGAATGTAAAGCCAATCTCGCGAAGAAAATCCGCGATCTGCGGAATCGAGAACTGATGCTCCTGCACATGGAACAACAGGTCGCGGCATTCGCTCATGCTGAAGAAATCGCTGAACCCGATGACATTGTGCAGCGGGTCTCCCGGCGCGCGGCTGGCGAATTCCGCCCGCAGACGCCGAACCTCGGCAACCGAATAGTCCCTGCCCTGCTGCGCCAGATACGCACGCGCGGCATTGATGTCGGCGCGCGCGGCCGCGCTGTAAAGTCCGATATGCATCAGCCCGCCCGGACGCACCAGGCTCGCCAGCTTGCGCCAGCCCGTCAGCGGTTCTTTCAGGTGATGCAGCACGCCGCTGGAATCGACCACATCGAACGTCCTGTCGTTCTCCAGCGCCAGAATGTCCGCCTGCGCATAGCGCAGGTTGGTCAGTCCAAGTTCCCGCGTCTTCCTGATCGCGTAGCTGAGGCTGCTGAGACTGAGATCGATCGCGAGGATATTGGCGGGCCTGAATTGCAGCGCGCGCTGGATCGCATGCTGCCCGGTGCCGCAGCCTGCGACCAGAACGTCGAGCGCACGATGTCCAAGCGGCTTGTACGGCACACCCGGAAATCGCATCCCGATATAGTGATCCACCGGCAGCGGCTGGGTTTCCGCGAATATCCTGCTCCATCTCGGATAGGGATTTTCCTCGTACTGCGCGCGAACCTTTTCCGAGACGTCATCCTCGATCGCGGTCAATCGTTCGATCCCGGGCCGTATCGCCTGCTCCTCGCGATGGTCGGTGACCTGCTGCGCGACAAGCGGGGCCACCGCATCCGGCCAGGATCGCGCCGCGAGACGTTCGGCTCCGGGAATGGAATGCAGCGGCAGATAGCTCGCAAGCACCGCAAGCCTGATTGGCGCAACCGCCTCGTTCCGCGCGATGGCCCCGGCGACGTCATCGCGAAGCTGGAGAAGCCGGGCATTCTCGTCTTCAGTAACATCGAAGACGTACTCGTTGATGAAGCCCTGTTGTCCGAGTGCCGCCGCCAGCGGCAGCCAAGCCTCATCGCTCTCGAGCGAGTCTGAGCCAATCTCGTTCAGCAATGCGCGGCGCACAGCCGTCAGAACCCGCTCGATCGCAACCGTCGTGACCGGCGACGTGCCGAGCAGTGCTTCCAGCAGGCCGTCGTTGCCCAATGCCACGAGATCGTCCCGGGTGAAAAGTTCGGCCAGCCGCCGGGCGGGTTCCGCCCCCGGTATCCGCTCGACGCAGCGCGCCATGGCGGGACTGCGGAGCAGGATCGCGCCGGCGGCAGCCGACAGATCGCGCGGACGGCACCACGGCTCACCGAGCGCGCGCACCAGAAGCTGAATGACATGCGGATCGAGCTTGATGGCCGCCGGATCAAGCGAGCGGAGCGCCATCACGAATGTCGATTTGAGGCCCGCGGTGTCCTCTGTCCGAAGTCCATCGGCGGCGACCGTCAACGCTTCACCGGAACGTCCGTGAAGCAACAGCAGCGCGGCGAGATTATTGTGTGCGCCCGGAAAATCCGGGCTTATATCCAGCGCCTTGCGGTTGTGCAGGATCGCTTCGTCATCGCGTCCGCAGTCGGACAGGATGCGCGCCAGATTGTAATGCGGCTCGGCGTTGCGCTTGTCCGACGCGATCGCTTTTCGCAACAGATCAATGCCGGTGTCGCTGTGACCGGCCTGATGCGCGAGCAGACCGAGATAGCTCAAGGCGCCAGTGTGGCGCGGATTGGCAGCGAGTACATCGCGATAGTTCGCTTCGGCGTCGCGCAGCCGCCCGGCCTGATGATGCGCCATGGCCTGGTGGAACAAGGTTTCTTCGAGAAGGCTGGACGAGCGCGTGACGCCCTTGCCGGATTTTCCTTCAGCCCGGCGTTGTTTTCTGTTCACGATCGCGACCTGACGAAGTGTTCTGGAGCAGCCGCGCGGACACTACTGCATCGGCCTGATGCGATCCAGATGCGGTGATGGTGCGGATTACCAGCGCCCGAACAGGCCGCCGAAGCCGAATCCCGATGAGCCGATATTACCGGGAGGCCGCAGGAATCCGTCACGCGGCACGGAGCGCGGCCGTTGCTGCTGCGGCGGCGCGGAGGGATTGAACAGTCCCTGGACCACGACCTGCTGCTTCTTCGGTTTCGGTTTCGGCGGCGCGGCGGTCCCGTCGGACGGCGCACTCGCCACCACCGGATCGCTGGGCGGCGCGCTGAGCGCACCGACTTCGCGGCGCGGCCATGAGAAATCATCGGCGCGGCCGGCGGGAGCCGCAAGCGGCTCGCCCTTCACCAGCGTGCGCGCGGCAAGTGCATCGACCGACGCCGGACGGGTGCCGACACCGCCAAGCAGTTCATCGGTGCCGACCTGCGAGGCCACCAGCGGCATCACCGGACCCATCAGCGGACGCGGCCCCGCTTCACCGGGACGGATATTGGAATCCGGCGCGAAGGTTTCGCTCGGCACGGCCAGCGGGCCATCGGTGTGAGCGGCGAGTACGCGGCGGATTTCGCGTTCGGTATAATGCGCGAGCTTGCGCGCACCGGCCTTGGTGAAGAACACACCGTCACTTGAGCGCAGGCGGCGGATCTGGCCCTCGAAGTCCGGGCCCTGTTGCGCGAAGCGCCCGGCATCATCGACGAAGCCGTCCCAGACATCGACATAGGTAATGCCGGCCTTGCCCGCGCCGTCGCGATACAGCGCATCGAGGAACAGCATGTCCGACGTCGCCTTGGGCCCACGCACCGAGGGCAATCCAACCCACAGCACCGGCACGCCCTTGGACTTCAGGACAGCGATCATCTCCTCGATTTTCTTGGCATAGAGTTCGACCCAGCGCTCCTCGCGGAAATCGTGCATGCCGCCGGCCGCGCGTGACTTCTCCGGCGCCATCACCTGCGGCTGATCGTCGTCGTCCGGAGCGGCTTCGGTATCGGACGGCTTGTTGTCCGCGGTTTTGCTCTCAGTGTCGTCGGCGGGTTTTTCGCTGGCGGGTTTGTCCGACGGCTTCGCCGCCTCTGTCTCGTTTGGCTTGGCCTCGTTCGGCTTGGCGCGGGGATCCTTCCTGGCGTTCTTCTTGTCGGCCGGCTTCTCGCCCGGCTTGGCGTCGGCTTTCTTTTCGACGACCGGTTCGCGGATCGGAATGCGGTCGTGCAGGCCGAGCATCACCACGATAACGTCGGGCTTCTCGGTGGCGAGAATTCCCTTCGCCGCCGCGGCCCAGTCCGCCGGGTCACCCTTGGGCTGATACTTCAAAAGGCCGGAGATGGTCTTGTGCTTGCGGATCACGCCGAGATCTGGCGTTTCCGACAGCGCGTCTTCAAGGCCGTAGGCAAGCCAGTCCGCCATCGCGTCGCCGAGCACCAGCACGTTGCGGTCGGCGGGGGCGTCACGCTTGGCGGCGGCGGGCGCACGCGACGAATCCACCGGGCGCGGCGCCTGCGGCGCGGGGCCGAAACTGTCACCGAACGGCGAGAAGAAACCACCGCCGCCGCGCTGCGGAGGCGGCGCGGGCCGCTGCGGGCGGCCGAAACCGAAATCGAAGAACTGCGCCGAGGCTGGTCCCGCGATCCCGAACAGCATCGCGCCCGCGACCGCAAGAACAGTCAGGAGGGCATGACGCCGAAAAGTGTGAAGCGGTTTTCGGGTAACGTCATGCCCCTTATAATTAAGGACGGCCGCGCTCACGCGGCCTACCGGCTCGGTGAACACGCGCAGGAAAGACATCCGTTTCGGCCTGTTCGGTTTCGACATGAATCTTGGTCGCTCGCGCAGTCGCCGCGGTTGCATATCCGGGCGTAAATACCGCCCCAAACTCCGGCAATAGCCCATAAACCGGGGTCGGGCCGCATCCGTCAAGTGCGCCCGGAAAATGTCAACTTGAAGGTTACCGCCCGGCCCTCAAAGGCCGGGAAACCCGCTGAAAAGCATAGGCTTTTAGGGCTTACCGCCCGCGCAGCCGCTCCAGCACGCCGGACGAGGCGAACCCGTCGGCAGGCAGACCCGCCGAGGCCTGGAAGCTGCGCAGCGCCTTCCTGGTCTCGCCGCCGAGATTGCCGTCCGGCTCGCCGCGATAGAAGCCGCGCTGCGCCAGAAGCTGCTGCATTTCCTGCCGCTCGGCGCGGGACAGCACCCGCTCCTGCCGCGGCCATTCCTGCACGAACGGCGCACCACCGCGCAGCCGGTCCGCAAAGTGCCCGATGGCGAGCGCGTAAGCCTCCGACGGATTGTAGCGCATGATCGAGCGGAAGTTGCCGAGCATCAGGAAACCCGGCCCGTCCGCGCCCGCCGGCGCAAGGAGAAACGCCTTGTCGGTACCCCGCGGGAACGGCTTGCCGCCCGCGCGTCGCACGCCGAGATGCTCCCACTGCGCGATGGTGTAGTTCTTCGCGCGATCGGCATGGAGATAGTTGAAGCCTTGCGGCACCTCGACCTCATAGCCCCAGGTCTGTCCCGGCGCCCAGCCGTCCTTTTTGAACTTCGCCGCCGTGGAGGCGATGATGTCCGGGATGTCGTCAACGGTGTTGCGCTTGCCGTCGCGGTCGAAGTCCACCGCGAACTTCTTGAACGCGGTGGGCATGAACTGCGTCGCGCCGAACGCCCCGGCCCATGAGCCGCGCATCTGTTGCGGCGTCAGATCGCCGCGATGCAGAATCTCAAGTGCGGCGAGAAACTCGTCCTTGAAATATCCCTGACGCCTTCCGACGCAGGCCAGCGTCGCGGTCGAATTCAAAACGCTGCGGTCGCCGCCCTGCGTGCCGTAGTTCGACTCGATGCCCCAGATCGCCGCGACGATGTAGCGGTCAACGCCATAGGCTTTTTCAACCGCCGCGAACGTCGCCGCGTTTTTCGCCAGCACCTCGCGGCCACGCGCGATCCGCGCGTCGGTGACCAGAATGTCGAGATAATCCCACACCGACTTGGTGAACTCGGGCTGCGAGTCCATCAGATCCATGATGCGCAGGTCTGGCGTGAGGTCCGCCGTGAAGCGCTCGAAGCTCGCCTGCGAAACGCCGCGGCGCGCGGCTTCCGGCCACATCCCGGCGACGCAGCGGTCGAAATTCGCAGCCGAGCGGCGGATCGCGTCCGCCGTCATCAGCGGATGCCCGGACGCACCATCCTCGCCGCTCCATTCCTTCGGCGGAGACGCCTGCGCCATGCGGCGCGGCGCGGGCTGCATCTGGCGCAGAGCCTGCGACGGCTGCTGCTGGATCGAGCCGGTGATGTCGCCGCGCGGCAGGGTCAAGCCGCCGCGCCCCGACGCGGTCTGCCCTTGGGCCGGACCCGCCAGCAGTGACGCCGCGCCGATCACCGACATGGTCAGGACTGCGCCCGCGGCCATCCGCCACGCGCTCTCTTCACGCTCGATCCGTGCCATTTTACGTTTCACCCGCTCAAGACTATCCCGGATACAGGAGGCCCGGACAGGGTTTCCACCCGATTAACAACGCGGCATTTTTTGGCGGCGAGATGACGCGGGCATCCGGCTCTCCCGTGTGGAGGCCTTCTTTCCCCTCTCCCCTTGCGGGAGAGGGTGGCGAAATCGAGCAAAGCGAGATTGAGCCGGGTGAGGGGTTAATTGATGCCGCGAACATGACCCCTCACCCGCTTCGCGGCTCCGCCGCTCAGCACCCTCTCCCACAAGGGGAGAGGGAAAGCTCGCCTCAAAAAATCCACACGGCGCTCAGCCATCGTTCATCCGCTAACCTTTACGAAACTCCTGACCCGCCCCGCCGTTTTTCAGCCCGATAAAACCTGCTAACACCCCTCCAAACCACTCCTTCAAACGTCTCCCTCAGCCTGCAAAGAGCCTCATGAAAATCCGTAAAGCCGTGTTTCCCGTCGCCGGTCTTGGCACCCGCTTCCTCCCGGCCACCAAGGCCATGCCGAAGGAAATGCTCACCGTGGTCGACCGCCCGCTGATCCAGCATGTGGTGGACGAGGCGCTGGAAGCCGGCATCGAACACCTTGTGTTCGTCACAGGCCGCAACAAGGGCGTCATCGAGGACCACTTCGACCGGCCCTACGAGCTTGAGGACACGCTGAAGGAACGCAACAAGCTGAAGGAAATGGACATCCTCGAGCGCGACCAGCCGGACGCCGGTGCGACCTCGTTCACCCGGCAGCAGGCGCCGCTTGGGCTGGGCCATGCGGTGTGGTGCGCGCGCGACATCATCGGCAACGAGCCTTTCGCGGTGTTGCTGCCGGACGTGCTGGTGAAGCACAAGCCGAGCGGGCTGAAGCAGATGATCGACGCCGCCAATGCGGCGGGCGCTTCCAACGCCAACATCATCGCGGTGGAAGAAGTGCCGATGGACCAGGTCCACATGTATGGCGTAGTCGGCGTCGGCAAGGCGAAGGGCGACCTGTTCGAACTCGACGGCATGGTCGAGAAGCCGAAGAAGGAAGCCGCGCCGTCAAATCTCTCGATCACCGGGCGCTACATCTTGCAGCCGGAGATCTTCAAGGTGCTGGAGACGCAGCCGAAGGGCGCGGGCGGCGAAATCCAGCTCACCGACGGCATGCTGAGCCTTGCGAAGTCACAGCCGTTCTACGGCTTCAAGTTCAAGGGCAAGAGCTACGACTGCGGCTCCAAACAGGGCTTCCTCGCCGCCAACATTGCCTATGCGATGGACCGCGACGATCTGCGCAGCGACCTGCTGACGGAGATGAAGAAGTATATCTAAAGGCAGCGGGCGGACCCCATTGCGGAATCCGCCCCGCTCGCCGACAATCGCCGCGATGAATGACAGCGGCGCCAGCTCCGCCTCCGCGCAGAAGACCGCAAGCCAGCCGCGCGACCTGCGGCTGGACCTGTTCCGTGGCATCGCGCTGTGGTTCATCTTCCTCGATCACGTCCCGAACAACATCGGCGAATGGCTGACGCTGCGCAATTACGGCTTCAGCGACACCACGGAAATCTTCTTCTTCGTCTCCGGCTATACCTGCGCGCTGGCCTATGGCCGCGATCTGAAAGAACAGGGTTTTTTCCATGGCCTCGCACGCAGCGTGCGGCGCGGCGTCGAAATCTACGCCGCCTTCCTGCTGCTGATCGTCGCCATTGTCGCGATCGTCTACACGGTGAACGGCGCGGACCGCGTGACGCTGGACGACACCAACACCGCCGTGCTGTTCGCCTCGCCCGGCGAGGCGCTGATGCACGCGGGCCTGCTGCATTACATGCCGGTCAATACCGACGTGCTTCCGGTCTTCGTGCTGCTGCATCTGCTGTGCGCGCCGCTGCTCTGGCTGATGTCGCGCGCCGCGACGCTGGTGGCGTTCGCCGGATCGCTGGTGCTCTACATCGCCGTGCAGACCTCGGGATTTAACCTGACCACCTGGCCGAAGGGCGAATGGTTCTTCAATCCGCTGGCCTGGCAATTGCTGTTCGTGTTCGGCGCGTGGGCGGCGATGGGCGGCGCGTCGAGGCTCGCGCCGCTGCTGCGCTCGCGCGCCGTGCTGGCGCTGGCCATCGCCTATCTCGTCTTAAGCTTCGCCGTGGTGCTGAGCTGGCACATCAAGCCGATGGCAGCGTTCATACCCGAAACGATCAAGGCGCTGATGTATCCGATCGACAAGAGCGGCCTCGACCCGCTGCGCGTGCTGCATTTCGCGGCGCTCGCCGTGGTCGGGCTGCGCCTGATGCCGCACGACTGGTGCTGGCTGAATTCGTGGCCCGCGCGCGGGGCGATCCGCTGCGGCGAGCAATCGCTGGCGATTTACTGCCTCGGCGTGCCGCTGTCCTTTGTTGCCGGCGAAATGTTGAAAGCCTGGTCCGGCGGCATCGTGATGCAGCTTGCGATCAGCGCGCTCGGCATCGCCGTCATGATCGCGGTCGCAACGCTGATGACGGCGACGGAAAAGGCGGCGGGCGCACGGCCGAAACTGTTTTGAAGACGCACGCGTTTGCAGTTGGCGTCATTGCGAGCGACCGATCTCTCAATCGTCATCACCGGGCTTGACCCGGTGATCCACGACGTCACTCCAGCATCTTAAGAGCGACGTGGATGGCCCGGGACAAGCGGCCATGACGAATGTTACTCCGTAGCTTCTAAGGTTTTACCCGCCTGAGAATGATTGGAGTAGGTTTTCCAGGTCGGCTTATAGCTTTCGTCGGCTTGATTACCCCACGTAGTCCAACCTCTGCGCGTTCCACGCGCAAAAAGTTCGACAAACGGGCCAGGGCTACACGCTTCAATTATGTCGTACTGTTCGTCTGGCTTACGCGAATGCTCGCGCTTGCGCGTCCCAAGCAAATTTACCTGGCTCCGACCTGGAGGTAGTGTCCTCGCATTTTTCCCACGGACACCGAAAAGGATAAGTTCAGTGACGTTCCGAAAATAGAATCCAACGCCGCGTCCGTCTGAGCCACCATCTTTTCGAATTTTATGCCAGACGATATTCGATTTGTATTTGAAACCCCAAGCCTGCATCACTGCTAGACCGTCGGGCAAAAGCGCATTTGGACACCACAAATACAGATGCGCTGTTGGTTCTGAGATTTGCTCGACAGGCATCGCCGCAATCTCGGCGAGTTTCATCGTCCCGTAGCGCGCTAAACGCCTGTGTTCAGGGGCAACCTTTCCAGTCTTATTGATGAACTGCCAAGGTGGATCAGCGAGTATGGTCGAAAATCTCTTTTTATTCAGAGACTTAAATAAGTCTTCGGACTCTGACATGAACTGGACCACCTTACGCAATACGATCCAGATACATGACCACGACATAGGAAATATTTGGTAAATTTAGAGATTGCACCGATTCGAGGGAATAAGATGCCTAGCACTTACACACCCGGGAGCTTCACTAAAAATTTTTCGTGGAACAACTCATACAAGCGTCTTCATACCGCGGTCGCAAAAGGCTGCAGCGACCTTGATCCCATAAGCCGCAAGCAGTGGCGCGAAACTTCAAAAATCGCAGACACGGATCGGCAACTCATTCCGTTGAATTTCTTTCTCTATTCCACCCAAGGGATCGATGAAGATTTCATAATGATTGACACTTTTGTCGAGGCTGCAGTCGAAAGACCTTACAGCTCAAATTTCGCTCAGCTTTCCTTGTTCACTTTTCATCTCGCTAATTCGGGGGCGTGGCGAGGTTCGAAGTGGCCAGATGGCAGGGTAGCCGGATGGGCGAACGATTTGATTTTCGATGTAGCGTGGGCAAAAGGCGGTTGGAGCGCGGCCGCCTTTCGTGAGACTGCATGACCTGCTCCCCGAGTTGCCCTCGTTTATAAGGAGAGTCTGTTCTGGTTCTGCCCCCTGTTGGGGCGGGTTGCAA
>NZ_JBXAFS010000034.1:0-18123 GCF_058793355.1 Afipia sp. MLSD5-FHT05B12 | reverse complement strand
GTCCTTCAGAAAATGTCGCTATCGGATCAACCGCTTCATTTCAGAAAGACGGTTGCCAACTGACCTAAAACGGCTTCACCGGCGAAATCGTCACCCTCAGCGTCCAGGCCAAGGGCGTGCGCATCGTCCCCGACCAGCGCGCCACCGGCGAAAACGCCCCCAGCCACCGCGTCCTGGTCGGTCGCGCCGAGATCGGCGCCGCCTGGTCCAAGCGCTCCAACGAGGGCCGCGACTATCTGGGCCTCAAGCTCGACGATCCGAGCTTCAACGCTCCGATCTACGCCAACCTCTTCGATGACGAGGAAGGCGACACCTTCTCGCTTATCTGGTCCCGCCCGAACGGCCGGCGCGGCGACTGAGCCCCAAGCAAGGCCCCGTCCGGATCGGTCGGGGCCTTTCTCGCGCGAAGCCGAATCGGTTCCGACTCTGAGAGATAGGCGTCACGGGAATACCGTCGAATCTCCTCGCCAAAAGTCTAAAGAACGACTATTATAGTCGTAGTTCTGGCAAGTGCGTTCGCGTCGGTGGGAGGTGATCATGCATGATCACCGCCCGCCAATCACGGGCCGCGCGCGCGTTGCTGGGATGGACACAGGAGACGCTCGCTGACAAGGCCCGGACATCGCTGACCGCGCTCAAGCGCCTCGAATCCGAGAACGGGTTGGAGGTGTACGAATCGACGCGTGATCAGGTGCGCAGGGCGTTCGAGGCGGCCGGTATCGTCCTGCTTTCCACCGAAAAGGGCGAAGGAGTGCTGCTGCTCCATGAACGAGAAGATCAGCGACCAAAGCGTTAGCGGGTTTCTGGTCGCGCCACAGAGGCCGTCTGTCGCCCGCGGTCGCAGCAAAGCCCGGCAAGAGGGTTAACGAATGCCGACCGGGCGATTATAGTCGCCGCCCCATGGGACCAGCGATGCCGACCTTTCTGGACGAGCCACCGATCAGTCAAACCCTCACGACCTATGATCGCGAGCATATGGCTCTCTATCTTCGCCTGCTCGATTCGGCGCGCGATGGCGCCGACTGGCAGGAGGCCGTCCAGATTCTCTTCGGTCTCGACCCAACGCGCGAGCCGCGGCGTTGCCGGCAAATCCACGACACGCATCTCGCACGCGCGCAGTGGATGACCGAACACGGCTACCGCGAGCTCGTCCGCACGGCGCAGTGATCGCGGCGATGCCGTTTCGGCACCGCCCTTTGCCGGCCGCTTGGCTTCCATAGAACAACCCAGCCGGGAATCCTGACTCCCCCGCAAGTTCAAGGGCTAAGGGAGGATAGGGATGACACCTGATGCGTCCGGCTGGCGTTTGCCCAAGGGCTACGACCATGTCGATGACATGACCGCATCCGATCTCGCGTGGGAATGGCTCCGTCGCAACGAGTCCTACGACAAGGACTTCCGAGCATTGACCGAAACCAGGGTTGATCCGCGTCCGCTGATCGACAAGATCGGCCAGCGGTGGGGGTTGCGATTTCCCGGTGGACCCATTGGACGCCCCACCCCAAGCGCATGTGGTCTGGCTCACGCAGGAAGATACAAGCGCCATCGTCCTTGGAGAGGCGCCAGCCGTTTTTTCCGCAAGCGTTGAAGACTATCCAACAATCGAAGCGGCCTTCTCGACCGACGCCGACGGTCATGCCTTTCTCCTCTATGACCTCGGCAACGGACAACGCGTCCAGGTCGTTCACCCCGGTGTCGCTCCCGCTGGCGCCGCGCTCGCCGCGTTCGTGCCACTCGGCATCGAGGGGTTCGATCGGCTTGAATCGGTCCGTCGCCTTCTCTCGGCCCTTCACGCACGGGCTATGCCACCGGACACGCGACTGACGCTGCAGCAGCGCGCGCGATTGCGTCGGATGCTGCAAAGCTTCGACGGCTATCGCGATGGCGCCACCCAGCAGGAGATCGCGCAAGTGGTGCTTCGTGCCGGCGCATTCGATCGTGACGACTGGCAGGCATCCTCGGCCCGCCATGCGATCAAATCCCTGCTCAGGGATGCCCGCGCCATGATCGCAGGCGGCTATCGCATGCTGCTTCGTCATCGCAGGCCAAACTAGCCGACCAACGCTCCAGGCACGGTGGGCGAATTCGATACCCCCCAACTTCGCCCTGCATCTCGCCGGTTCTGCTTCGCCATCGTGGCCTTCGTCATCCGCTGATCCGCAGCGGCCCGAACGAACCCACGGAGGCCCGATCCATGCGACCCGAACTCGCCGTTTTGCCGCCGCGCTACCTGCGCACCAAGGAAGCCGCCGAGTTCCTCAGCTTGTCGGCGCGAACGCTCGAGAAGCATCGGACCTACGGCACCGGCCCGGCCTATCGGAAGCTCGGCGGTCGCGTCGTCTACGCCGTCGACGATCTTCAGGCCTGGGCCGAACGCGGTGCCGTCACCTCGACCTCGGATCCGCGCGGCAGCGTGCTTCCGGCCAAGCGCAAGACGTCTGCGCCGCCGGCCCACGCCGGCCGCTACGCACGCTGACCGAATTCCCGAATGGCGGCGCGACCACGGCCACCCTCGGAGCGCGGACAGCTCGACCTGTTCCGGGCGCTCCCGGGCGACTTCGCGCCACGAGACGCGCAGGACCTCATGGCCTATCCGTTTTTCTCCCTCTCCAAATCCCATCGCGTCGCCCCGATCGATTTCGCGGCCGGCAATGTTTCGATCCGCGTCGAGGCCGTGCCCGATCACGGCATGGCGACCATCTGGGACGCCGACATCCTCATCTGGGCCGCGAGCCAGATCGTAGAGGCCCGTGACGCCGGCCTGCGCACCTCGCGGCTAATGGCGGCCACACCCTACGAAATCCTCATGTTCGTCGGGCGCGGCACGTCGTTGCGCGACTATCAGCGCCTGAAGGCGGCGCTCGACCGGCTGCAATCGACCACCGTCTCCACCTCGATCCGTCAGCCTGCCGAAGGCCGGCGCCATCGCTTCTCCTGGATCAACGAGTGGCAGGAGCGGACGGATCGTAACGGCAAGCCGGCCGGGATCGAACTGATCGTGCCGGACTGGTTCTATCGCGCCGTCCTCGACGACGCGCTCGTGCTGACGATCGACCGCGCCTATTTCGATCTCACGGGCGGGCTCGACCGCTGGCTCTACCGTCTCGTGCGCAAGCATGGCGGCCGCCAGCGTGACGGATGGCGGTTCGACTTCCGCCATCTTCATCAGAAGTCCGGCAGCCTGTCGCCGTTCAAGCGCTTCGCATTCGAGCTGCGCGACATCATCCGCCGACAGCCGCTTCCCGGCTACGTGCTCTCTATCGAGACCGAGATCGGCGGCCGTGTCCTGCTCGCCTTCGAGCCTTCCCCGACCTGTGGACAGACTGTGGATAGCCTCGTGCTATCGGGAACCCGGACTATCGTGCCATCGGGAACCCGAGGCTCGTGCTATCAGGAACCCAAACAGGGCCTAACCAACGGAATCCAAACGCGGAATCCGGCCCTTAACTTAGAGTCTAACCAAGAATCTAACTTTGAAGAGCGCGCGCGCGATGTGCAAAAGCTCATCCGCACCACCGCACGCAGCCTCGGCACGGCCGCCAGGAAGAGCGTGGGACCCGCCGCCGCACCTACCACGACGCCGGAGCGCCGCGCCCGAGAATCCGCACCCGAGCTTCCGCTTCCGCCGCGGTCGAGAGGTGCGCGATGATCATTGCGCTCCTCAATCAGAAGGGTGGCGTCGGCAAGACGACGCTGGCGCTGCATCTTGCAGGCGAATGGGCCGGCAGGGGTAAGCGGATCACGCTGCTCGACGCGGACCCGCAGGGCTCGGCTCTCGACTGGTCGCAGCAGCGCAGCCGCGGCGGTCTTCCGCGCCTGTTTGGCGTCGTCGGCCTGGCGCGCGATACGCTGCACCGCGAGGCGCCCGAGCTGGCGCGCGACGTCGATCATGTCGTGATCGACGGGCCGCCGCGCGTCGCCGGGCTGATGCGCTCGGCACTGCTCGCAGCCGACCTCGTGCTGATCCCCGTGCAGCCGTCGCCGCTCGACGGATGGGCGTCGGCCGAGATGCTGGCGCTGCTCTCAGAGGCACGCATCTACCGGCCGGAGCTTCGCGCGCGGTTCGTGCTCAATCGCTGCGGTGCGCGCACCGTCATCGCCCGCGAGACGGCCGAGACGCTTGCCGATCACGATCCGCCGGTGCTGCGCACCACCGTCGGCCAGCGCGTGATCTATGCCGACGCGGCGCAGTCCGGCCGGCTCGCGTTCGAGATCGACGATGACGGTCTCGCCGCGCGCGAGATCGCGGCGCTCGTCAGCGAGATCGAGAGGATCGCGTCATGAGCGAGCGATCAACCCGGCGCGGCTTCGCGGCGCGCCCGACCAATCCGGATGCCTGGATCAGAGCCGCCGACGCCGAGCCAGCGCGGATGGCTGACACGTCCGCCTTCACCGCGCGGCTCACGATCGACATCACGCCGGACCTGCGCGGACGCATCAAGATCATCGCGTTCCAGCGCGGCGTCACCGTCGCCGACATGCTGCGCGAGCTGCTCGCGCGCGAGTTCCCGTCAACCCCAGGAGACACACCATGACCGGCATCGCGGCCTCCCGCATGCGCGGCGGCCCGACGCCGGCCGCGCTCCCGCACGACAACCTCACCCACGTCGAGCTGACCTGGGTCGAGAAGAAGATCGAGAACTGGATTCGCTTCGGCACGCACGCGCACGAACAGATCCTCGACCGGCACCGGCGCGTCCTGTCATTCCGCCCCGGCACGGTCTTCGCCTTCGTGCGCTGGGCCTCGAACGACTTCGGCACGATCATCTCGCGCATCGACATCGTGCGTGCCGTGTCGCGCGGCGAGGCCTACCAGACGCTGCCTTTCGTGCGGCCCGGCGGCGACATCCTGCTGAAGATCGAGAGCTGGCCCAAGGTCGAGCGCGTGTTGCAAGCGATCGACGCCATCGAGCATCTCGGCATCGATCCGGAAGCGGTCTCGCCTGACCACTGGCGTCACGTCCACAACCGATTGACCGCAGGCCATGAGCCGCGCGGCTACACGCTCGACCATCATCGCGCCTTCCTTCTGCGCCGGAGGGCGAAGCCGTGAGCCGCGCCGGACTTCTCCTCGCGACGACGCTCGCCGCGATGGGCGCCGGCTATCCGGCGCTCACGCCGATGCCGACCAAGCTCATCTGGAATGCGTCGGCCAGCGCGCCGATCGGCTTCTATTCCATCGACTTCGACGGCCCGTTCGAAGTCACCGATCTGGTCGCGATCGATGCGCCCGAGCCGCTCGCGACCTTCTTCTCGGAGCGCGGCTATCTGCCCAAGGGCGTGCCGCTGCTGAAGCGCATCCTTGGCGTTTCCGGACAGACCGTTTGCCGCTCGAACCTCACCATCACCGTCGATGGCGTCGAGGTGGGCGCGGCGCTGGAACGTGACCGCGCCGGGCGCGAGCTGCCGGTCTGGCAGGGCTGTCGCCGCATCCACACCGGCGAAGTCTTCCTCATGAATTGGCAGGTCCGTGACAGCCTCGACGGCCGCTACTTCGGCCTGACCTCCACCGACCAGATCATCGGCCGCGCGGTCCCGCTGTGGACCGATGAGGACGGAAACGGTCGCTTCGAATGGGGCGCGCCGACGCGCTGACCGCTTCGCCATCGGCGGGAGCGGTGCTCGCCGATGGCTTTCCCAACGCCACCGCCAAGGAAACCACCATGCCACAGATCGGCACATTCACTCACGACGAAAGCGGCTTCATCGGACATCTGACGACGCTACGGCTCAGCCAGGACGTCATCATCATCGAGGCCGAACCGTCCGACGCCGAGAACGCTCCCCAGTACCGCGTCCACGTCTTCGACGGCATGAACAACGAAACCGCCGCTGAGATTGGCGCCGGATGGAAACGCACCGGCGAGAAGGCGGGTGACTATATCGCGCTGCTCATCGACGATCCGACATTCCCGCATCCGATCCGCGCCAATCTCTTCCGCGACGATGACGCCGGCAGCGCCTGGTCGCTGCACTGGTCGCGTCCCCGCGATCGCGGCGAGAAGGACTGATCCATGTCTGCTCGCCGTCAATCGACGAGCCATCTGAGTGCGCATGGGCGGTCTCATTCCGCCCGGCGCATGGCTCTCCTTCTCCTTTCCGGCCTTTCCCTCGCGAGCGTCATGCCGGCGGTCACGATGGCGCAGGACACGCCCGTCGCGCGACCGTCGCCGCGCGATCGCTATGCCGATCACATCGCCGAGGCATCGCGGCGCTTCGGCGTTCCGATCGCGTGGATCAGGGCGGTGATGCGCGCCGAAAGCGCCGGAGAGCCGCGCGCGCTGTCCTCAGCCGGTGCGATGGGCCTGATGCAGATCATGCCCGCGACCTGGGCCGATTTGCGCGCGCGGCACGGCCTCGGCCGCGATCCCTACGACCCGCGCGACAACATCCTGGCGGGCACGGCCTATCTTCGCGAGCTGCACAATCGCTACGGCTCGCCGGGATTTCTGGCGGCCTATAACGCCGGACCCGGACGCTATGAGGAGTCGCTTTCCGGCCGCCCGCTGCCGGCGGAGACGCGCGCCTATGTCGCCCTGCTCGCGCCCTTCATTGACGGTTCCGCCAGCACGAGTCCCGCCGCTGTCGCCGCGATCGACCGATCGGCCTGGACGCGCGCGCCACTGTTCGTCGCGCAGCCCGGCCGCACCTCGACCGCCGCTTCCGTGCCGGCCGAACGACCTGCGGATGACGCCCCGGCCGCGACCGCCGTGCGCGATGTTTCTGCCATCGTACCGCAGTCGAACGGATTGTTCGTGGCGCGGACTGCCGCCGGAGAGCCGCGATGACGGGGCACGGCAGCATTCGCAGCGGATCGCACAGCAGCGTATCGGAGGGGACGCAGAGGTGGGAGGCAGGCAACACGACCGGAGGATGGCGAGATAAAAAGCCGCGAGGTGCGGCGTCGGTCGGTTGTGGTTTTTCAAGGGGTTATGAGGCAATTTCGCGAGGTGCGGGAATTCCTCGCACCTCGCGGCAAACCCGTTTTTCCAAGAGTTTCCAGCGCTTGGCGCGATGTGCGGAGCATCGGCCATGACCGGCGACAACGAATTCCGCATCCGGCCAGGCCGCATCCGCTCGACGCGCGCGCAGGCCGCGCGTCCCTTCATCGCACAGGCGCTGGCGGCCGCGCAGAAGGCCGGCGCCCGTGTTTCGCGCTCCGGCCGGATCAGTCCTGGCAATCGCTCGACCTTCGGGCGCGGCCGGACGGCGAGCGTTCGCGCCAATCGCCTCCTCACCGGCCGCTCGCGCATCGTCGTCATCAAGACGCGGGTCGTGCGCCACACCGCGCGCGCCGCGCCCCTCGCCGACCATCTCACCTATCTGCGGCGCGAGGGCGTGACCCGTGACGGGGAGAAGGCGCGGCTGTTCGGACCGGACACCGATGAGGTGGACGGCCGCGCCTTTGCCGAGCGGTGCCAGGACGACCGGCATCACTTCCGCTTCATCGTCTCGCCGGAGGACGCGGTCGATATGGCGGACCTCAAGACCTTCACCCGCGATCTCATGGGGCAGATGGAGAAGGATCTCGGCACGAAGCTCGACTGGGCCGGCGTCGATCACTGGAACACCGACAATCCGCACGTCCACATCCTCGTGCGCGGGAGGGCCGACGACGGCCGGGATCTCGTCATCGCGCGCGACTACATCAAGGAAGGAATGCGCGCCCGCGCGGCCGATCTCGTTACGCAGGAGCTTGGCCCGCGCACCGATCTCGACATCCATCGCAATCTGGAACGTCAGGTCGAAGCGGAACGCTGGACGCAGCTCGACCGGCAGCTTGTTCGCGACGGCCAAGAAACTGGCGTCATTGACGTCGCGCCCGACCGACAAGCGCAGCCCGACGAATATCACGCGCTGAAGGTCGGGCGGCTGCGCAAACTCGAAACCCTCGGCCTCGCCGAACAGGTCAGTCCCGGCCAGTGGATGATCGACGAGAAAGCCGAGGCGACGCTGCGCGAACTCGGCGAGCGCGGCGACATCATCAAGCGGATGCACCGGGCGTTGACCGAGCGCGGCATCGAGCGCGGCTCGGCGAACTATGTACTCGCGGCCGAGAGTCTCGACTCGCCAATCATCGGCCGGCTGGTCGATCGCGGGCTCGACGATGAACTGAAGGGCACCGCCTACGCCGTGGTCGACGGCGTCGATGGCCGCACGCATCACATCAAGCTGCCCGACCTCGACGCGGCCGGTGACAGCGCGGCGGGCTCGATCGTCGAGCTGCGCAAGTTCGACGACGCGGAGGGGCAGCGGCGTGTCGCGATCGCCGTCCGCTCCGACCTCGACATCGATCGGCAGATCACGGCGACGGGCGCGACCTGGCTCGACCGGCAGAATATCGCCCGCGAACCGGCCGCGCTGTCCGAGGGCGGCTTCGGCGCCGCGGTTCGGAAGGCGATGGATCGCCGCGCCGATCACCTGGTCGGACAGGGCTTGGGTGAGCGGCACGGGCAGCGCGTCACCTTCAATCGTGGGCTGATCGACACGCTGCGTCGCCGCGAGCTGGAGGCGGTTGGCGAGAAGCTCGCCGCTGAGACCGGCCAGCCGTTCAAACGCGCGGGAAGCGGCGAATATGTCTCCGGCACTTACCGCCAGCGTCTCACACTCGCCTCCGGCCGCTTCGCCATGCTGGACGATGGCCTCGGCTTTCAGCTCGTGCCCTGGTCGCCCTCCCTCGAAAAGCAGCTCGGCAAACACGTCTCCGGCGTCGCCCGCGACGACGGCGGCGTCGACTGGAGCTTTGGCCGCAAGCGCGGCCTCGGCCTTTAACCTCTCTCGGAAAGGACCGCCGTCATGTCGGCAACAAAAATCCTCTGGGGCCAGATCCTCACCGTCTTCCTGATCGTGCTCGCGACCACCTGGGGCGCTACCGAATATGTCGCGTGGAAGCTTGGGTTTCAGGCGCAGCTCGGGCCGGCCTGGTTCATGGTCACGGGATGGCCGTTTTACTATCCGCCCGCCTTCTACTGGTGGTGGTATTTCTACGACGCCTATGCGCCATCGATCTTCGTCGAGGGTGCCTTCATCGCCGCGTCCGGCGGCTTCATCTCGATCGCCGTCGCCATCGGCATGTCGGTCTGGCGGGCGCGCGAAGCCAAGAAGGTCGAGACCTATGGCTCGGCGCGCTGGGCCGAGAAGAAGGAGGTGGATGCCGCCGGCCTTCTCGGTCCCGATGGCGTCGTGCTGGGGCGCTACGATCACGCCTATCTGCGTCATGACGGGCCGGAGCATGTGCTGTGCTTCGCGCCGACCCGTTCCGGCAAAGGCGTCGGCCTGGTCGTGCCATCGCTATTGACCTGGCCGGGCTCGGCCATCGTCCACGACATCAAGGGCGAGAACTGGCAGCTCACCGCCGGCTTCCGCGCCAAGCACGGCCGCGTGCTGCTGTTCGATCCGACCAACACGAAGTCGTCGGCCTATAATCCGCTGCTCGAGGTGCGCCGCGGCGAATGGGAGGTCCGCGACGTCCAGAACATCGCCGACATCCTGGTCGATCCCGAGGGCAGCTTGGAGAAGCGGAACCATTGGGAGAAGACCAGCCACGCGCTGCTGGTCGGTGCGATCCTCCACGTCCTCTATGCCGAGGACGACAAGACGCTGGCCGGCGTCGCCGCGTTCCTCTCCGACCCGAAGCGCCCCATCGAGTCGACGCTGGCCGCGATGATGAAGACGGCGCACCTCGGTGACGCCGGGCCGCACCCGGTCATCGCCAGCGCCGCGCGCGAGCTGCTGAACAAATCCGACAATGAACGCTCAGGCGTCCTCTCCACCGCTATGTCATTCCTCGGGCTTTATCGCGACCCCGTCGTCGCCGAGGTGACGCGGCGGTGCGACTGGCGGATCACCGACATCGCTGGCGACAAACGCCCGACGACGCTCTACCTCGTCGTGCCGCCCTCCGACATCAATCGCACCAAGCCGCTGATCCGTCTGATCCTCAATCAGGTCGGCCGGCGCCTCACTGAGGATCTGCAGGCCAAATCCGGACGGCATCGCCTGCTGCTCATGCTGGACGAATTCCCCGCGCTCGGGCGGCTCGACTTCTTCGAGTCGGCGCTGGCCTTTATGGCGGGCTACGGACTGAAGAGCTTCCTGATCGCGCAGTCACTCAACCAGATCGAAAAGGCCTACGGCGCGAACAACTCGATCCTCGACAACTGCCATGTGCGTGTCAGCTTCGCCACGAACGACGAGCGTACCGCCAAGCGCGTGTCGGATGCGCTCGGCACCGCCACCGAGATGAAAGCCATGAAGAACTATGCCGGCCACCGGCTGTCGCCCTGGCTCGGCCATCTGATGGTGTCGCGCTCCGAAACCGCCCGGCCGCTGCTTACGCCCGGCGAGATCATGCAGCTTCCGCCCGCGGAGGAGATCGTCATGGTGGCCGGCACGCCGCCCATCCGCGCGAAGAAGGCGCGCTACTATGAGGACGCTCGCTTCAAGGAACGCCTCCTGCCGCCGCCGGCGCTTACCGTGCCAAAACAGGGGCGGCCCGACGACTGGACGAGCCTGCCACGTCCCGCCCGCCCCGAACTGCTCGAATCCGGGCCTGCATCCGATGCTGCCGACGACGATCCGACCGAGTCGGAACGCCGGCACCAGCCCGAGCTCAACCGCGTGAAGCCGGTCGAGAAGAAGCCGCCTGTCGAGAACGAGTTCGAAATCGATATTGAGCGCGACGAGGATGACGACGTTGCCGCGCGCAACAGGCGCATGACCCGGATGATGCAAGGGGTGGCGCGGCAGGTGTCGCTCGACCCGAACGACGGCATGGAACTGTGAGGCGCCAATGTCGAAATCACCCAGAAAACAGCGTCTCTCGGTCTATCTCGATCCAGGCGTGATGGGCCGACTCGCCGAGCATGCCGCACGGCGTGACCATTCGCGCTCGCTCGTTGCCGAGGCGGCTATCGAATCCTTCCTCTCGCCCGATGCGGCCGAACGGCAGGAAGCGGCAACCACCAGGCGGCTCGACCAGCTCGATCGCCACATGGTCCGGCTCGAACGCGATCTCGGCATAGCGGTCGAGTCGCTCGCCGTGTTCATCCGTTTCTGGCTGGCCACGACGCCCGCTTTGCCCGAGCCCGCCGCGCAAGCGGCACGCGCCAAGACCGGCGAGCGCTATGATGCCTTCGTCACGGCGCTGGGCAGGAGGTTGGCAAAAGGGCCAAAGCTCAGGCAGGAGATCTCGGAGGACGTCGCCCCTCAACCTTATGAAGACGATTGAGCGTATTATGGCGGATCGAGCACTGCGTTCGGAAGCGGGTCCACATGCCCCCAAAATCGAACGACCGCCCGCGCATAACGCCGCAAATCGCCTGCCCGAATCCGAAGTTCATCGCTCACAGGAACCCGGCCGGGCGCCAGGTCGAAATAGTCTCGCGTTGGGCTGTCCCATAGCTTGGGCGCGGTAGCCTTCAGGTCGTGGCATGAACGGCCGTCTCCATGGCGGACTACATTTGCAACCAAATGCAGTTCCTTGAGGTCGTCCGCCATACCGGTTTCCGCAAGATCAAGAGAGGCGATCTTCGCGCAGCGGCCGAGAAGCTGATTCCCGTCTTTTACATTCACACCGTGCTCGCCGGCCCAACGACTAAGCTGGCGCTCAAACATGCCATCTAAGGTGAGAGCGAAAGCCTTCGCGGCTTCGTTGGCGGTGTAGTTGTCGACCTGCGCGGTGCAACGATCGAGAAACTCATCCATAGTGCTCGCTTCGCCAACCACTAGCGTGCGATGCATCGGGAGTTGGTCGAGGGTCGCGAGGATCACGCGCTGAAAAAAGCGATCTGCGTTCGCCTGGAAAACTCGTGGCAGCTGGTCCTTAGCGTTCATGATTCTCGTATAGCGCCAATCTTCGCAAAACGGTGAACTCTAGGTTTACACCGCCGATCTCCTGTATTTGCACGCTACACTACGACGCCGATAAATCCTTGTTGAATCGGCCCAAAATCAGGCCCTTTTAATCATCCCCGTCCGGGGAAGGTCTGTCTCGACCCCGATGGAATCGGGGTTGTATGGCGGCGTCTCACCAAAATTCGGAAGGCTTTGCGCGCGGCGCGCGTATGCTGCGGACCGCGCTTGGCCCGGCCATCGCGCGCTATCTCGATGATGCCAGCATCGTCGAGGTCATGCTCAACCCCGATGGGCGGCTCTGGATCGACCGTCTGTCCGAAGGGCTGTCCGATACGGGCGAGCGGCTGTCGGCGGCGGACGGCGAGCGCATCGTTCGCCTGGTCGCGCACCATGTCGGCGCCGAGGTCCATGCCGGCGCTCCGCGCGTCTCGGCCGAGCTGCCCGAAACGGGAGAGCGGTTCGAGGGGCTGTTGCCGCCTGTCGTTGCTGCGCCCGCCTTCGCGATCCGCAAACCCGCCGTCGCGGTGTTCACGCTCGACGACTATGTCGCGGCCGGCATCATGTCGGAGAAGCAGGCGGTCGCGCTCCGCCAGGGCGTCGCCGGCCGCGCCAACATCCTCGTTGCCGGCGGGACATCGACCGGCAAGACCACTCTCACAAACGCGCTGCTCGCCGAGGTCGCGAAGACTTCTGATCGTGTCGTCATCATCGAAGACACGCGCGAGCTGCAATGCGCCGCGCCGAACCTCGTCGCCATGCGCACGAAGGACGGCGTCGCCTCGCTCTCCGATCTCGTGCGCTCGTCGTTGCGCCTGCGCCCCGACCGCATCCCTGTCGGCGAGGTGCGTGGCGCGGAGGCGCTCGACCTGCTCAAGGCCTGGGGCACCGGCCACCCCGGCGGCGTCGGCACGATCCACGCGGGCAGCGCTATCGGCGCGCTACGCCGCCTCGAACAGCTCATCCAGGAAGCCGTCGTGACCGTCCCGCGCGCGCTGATCGCCGAAACCATCGATCTCGTCGCCGTCCTCTCGGGCCGCGGTTCGGCGCGCCGGCTCGCCGAACTCGCCCGCGTCGAAGGGCTCGGCCCCGACGGCGACTACCGCGTCACCCCCATCACCTCAAAGCCCAATGAAGGAGAATCCGCATGATCTCGCATGCCAGCAATCTGCCTCGCCGCCTGATGATGACGGCAACGACCATCGTCATCAGCGTGGCGATGGCGCCCGCCGCCCATGCTTCCGGCTCGTCCATGCCGTGGGAGCAGCCGCTCCAGCAGATCCTGCAATCGATCGAAGGCCCGGTGGCGAAGATCATCGCGGTGATCATCATCATCGTCACCGGCCTTACGCTGGCGTTCGGCGACACGTCGGGCGGTTTCCGCCGGTTGATCCAGATCGTATTCGGCCTCTCGATCGCGTTCGCGGCCAGCTCGTTCTTCCTCAGCTTCTTCAGCTTCGGCGGCGGAGCGCTCGTCTGATGGCGGGTGTCGTGGATCAGGCTGGCGACGTGCCGGGCTTCACGGTTGCGGTCCATCGGGCGCTGACCGAGCCGATTCTGCTCGGCGGCGCCCCGCGCGCCATCGCCATCATGAACGGCACATTAGCCGGGGCGGTCGGCCTCGGCCTGCGCCTCTGGCTCGTCGGCATCGCGATCTGGGCGATTGGGCACGTCGCGGCTGTGTGGGCGGCGAAGCGCGATCCGCTCTTCGTCGACGTGGTGCGCCGCCATCTGCGCATTCCCGCGCACCTTTCGGTCTGATGGGGGCGTCGCCGTGATGAACCTCGCCGAATATCGCAACCGCAACAGCCGGCTCGCCGACTTCCTGCCCTGGGTCGCGCTGGTCGGCGCCGGCCTCGTCCTCAACAAGGACGGCAGCTTCCAGCGCACCGCGCAATTCCGCGGTCCCGATCTCGACTCGGCGGTCCCGGCCGAGCTGGTCGCGGTCGCGGGCCGCCTCAACAATGCCTTCCGCCGTCTCGGCTCCGGCTGGGCGATCTTCGTCGAGGCGCAGCGCCATCCCTCGAACCGCTATCCCGACAGCAGGTTTCCCGACGCGGCCTCGGCCCTGGTCGATGCCGAGCGCAAGGCAGGTTTCGAGGAAGCGGGCAGCCATTTCGAGTCCAGCTACTTCCTGACCTTCGCCTGGTTGCCTCCGGCCGAGGACGCAGCGCGCGCCGAAACCTGGCTCTACGAGGGACGCGAGAAGTCGGGCATCGACCCGCGTGAGGCGCTGACCGGCTTTGCCGATCGTACCGACCGCATCCTGCGCCTGGTCGAAGCCTTCATGCCGGAATGTCGCTGGCTCGACGATGCCGAAACTCTGACCTATCTGCACGGCTGCGTCTCGACTAAGCGCCATCGCGTCCGTGTTCCCGAGACGCCGATCTATCTCGATGCGCTGCTCGCCGATCAGCCGCTCGCCGGCGGCCTGGAGCCACGGCTGGGCGATCAGCACGTCCGCATCCTGACGATCACCGGATTCCCGACCGCCACGACGCCCGGCCTGCTCGACGAGTTGAACCGGCTCGCCTTTCCCTATCGCTGGTCGACCCGCGCCATCCTGCTCGACAAGACCGACGCTACCAAGCTGCTGACCAAGATCCGCCGCCAGTGGTTCGCCAAGCGCAAGTCGATCGCCGCGATCCTCAAGGAGGTGATGACCAACGAGGCCTCCGTCCTCGTGGATACCGACGCCGCCAACAAGGCCGCCGACGCTGACATGGCGCTGCAGGAACTCGGCGCCGACTATGCCGGCATGGCTTATGTCACCGCGACGGTGACGGTCTGGGACGCCGATCCACGCGCCGCCGACGAGAAGCTCCGGCTGGTCGAGAAGGTCATCCAGGGCCGCGACTTCACCGCCATGGTGGAGACGGTCAACGCGGTCGATGCGTGGCTTGGCTCGCTGCCGGGCCATGTCTACGCCAATGTTCGGCAGCCGCCGATCTCCACGCTCAATCTCGCCCATATGATCCCGCTTTCGGCGGTATGGGCGGGACCGGAACGGGACGAGCATTTTGCAGCGCCCCCACTGCTCTTCGGCAAGACCGAAGGCTCGACCCCGTTCCGGCTTTCCATTCATGTCGGCGACGTCGGCCATACGCTGATCGTCGGCCCGACCGGGGCGGGCAAATCCGTTCTGCTGGCGTTGATGGCGTTGCAGTTCCGCCGCTATGCGCGCTCGCAGGTCGTCGCCTTCGACTTCGGCGGCTCGATCCGGGCGGCCGCACTCGCCATGGGCGGCGACTGGCACGATCTCGGCGGCGATCTCAGTGATGGCGCATCCGACAGCGTCAGCCTTCAGCCGCTCGCGCGCATCCATGATGTGCCCGAGCGCGCCTGGGCGGCCGACTGGCTCGTCGCGATCCTCGTCCGCGAAGGCGTGACGATCACGCCGGATGTGAAGGAACATCTCTGGACGGCGCTGACCTCGCTCGCCAGCGCGCCTGTCGAGGAGCGGACGCTTACAGGCCTCGCCGTGCTGCTCCAGTCGAACGACCTGAAGCAGGCGCTGCGTCCTTATTGCGTGGGCGGTCCCTATGGTCGGTTGCTCGACGCCGAGCATGAGTATCTCGGCTCGGCTTCCGTCCAGGCGTTCGAGACCGAGGGTCTGATCGGGACCGGCGCGGCGCCTGCCGTGCTCGCCTATCTCTTCCACCGCATCGATGACCGGCTCGACGGTTCGCCGACGCTGATCATCATCGACGAGGGCTGGCTCGCGCTCGACGACGAGGGCTTCGCCGGCCAGCTCCGCGAGTGGCTGAAGACACTGCGCAAGAAGAACGCCAGCGTCATCTTCGCCACGCAGTCGCTGTCCGACATCGACGGCTCGGCGATCGCGCCGGCCATCATTGAGAGCTGCCAGACCCGGCTCCTGCTGCCGAACGAGCGTGCGATCGAGCCGCAGATCACCGCGATCTATCGGCGCTTCGGCCTCAACGATCGCCAGATCGAGATCATCGCGCGGGCAATGCCCAAGCGCGACTATTACTGCCAGTCCCGGCGCGGCAATCGCCTGTTCGAACTCGGCCTCTCCGACGTCGCGCTCGCACTCTGCGCCGCATCCGCCAAGACAGATCAGGCCGCTATCGCGCGCCTCGTCGCCGAGCATGGCAGCGACGGATTCCTCACGGCCTGGCTGCACCACCGCGATGTCGGCTGGGCCGCCGAACTCGTTCCCACTCTCATCACCAAGGAGACTAACTCATGAAACTGCGCCATTCCCGCGCAGCGCGTTTTGCTGCCGCGCTGCTGACCGCCCCCGTCGCGCTCGCGCCCATGCTGGCGACGCCCGCGCACGCCATCATCGTCTACGACCCGACGAACTACGCGCAGAACGTCCTTCAGGCCGCCCGCGCGCTGGAGCAGATCACCAATCAGATCACATCGCTCCAGAACGAAGCGCAGATGCTGATCAACCAGGCGCGCAACCTGACGAGCCTGCCGTTCTCCGCGCTCCAGCAGTTGCAGCAGTCGGTCCAGAAAACGCAACAGCTCCTCAGCCAGGCGCAGAACATCGCCTACGACGTCCAGAAGATCGACCAGATGTTCCAGCAGAAATACGGGAACGTCTCGATGTCTGCGTCCGACCGGCAGCTCGTCTCCGACGCCCGCTCGCGCTGGCAGAACACGGTCGGCGGCTTGCAGGACGCCATGCGCGTGCAGGCCGGCGTCGTCGGCAACATCGACACCAACCGCGCGCAGATGTCGGCGCTGGTCGGCCAGAGCCAGGGCGCGACCGGCGCGCTGCAGGCAACGCAGGCCGGCAACCAGCTTCTCGCGCTTCAGGCCCAGCAGCTCGCCGATCTCACTGCCGTCGTCGCGGCCAACGGACGCGCGCAGATGCTGACCGAAGCCGAACGCGCGGCAGCGGCCGAACAGGGCCGTGAACAGCGTCGCCGCTTCCTCACGCCGGGCTCGGGCTACCAGCCCGGCAACGCCCAGATGTTCAACAACCAGAACTGAGCGGGGGGCGATCGCCATGGACGGCAAAATGTTCGCCCGGCTCGGCGCCGTCGTCTTCGTCGGCGTCGCCATCACCGCCACCGTTATCGAGCTGACCCGGAAAGAGGAGGAGCCGGAGGTTCGCACGTTGAGCCTCCGGCCGGATGGCGATGCCGATGCCCTGCAGCGTCAGCTTCGCGGCTGCCGGGATATGGGCGAGGCCGCGACCCGTGACACGGCCTGCCTCAAGCTCTGGGCCGAGAACCGTGACCGCTTCCTGCGCCAAAGCCCGGAAGCGCCGCAAACCGCCGCGCCGCAGGCCCCGACCCCGACCGCGACGATCGAGCCGGCGCCCGCACCGGACTCAACGGCCAAGGAAACCGCTCCGGTCATGCAGCCGGAGCCCGCGCGTCCGGGATCGCACTGACATGGGCGGCACCGGCGTCATCGACAACTTCCTGGGCGTCTTCACCCGCTACATCGATTCAGGCTTCGGCCTGCTCGGCGGGGAAGTCGCCTTCATCGCCACCACGCTCATCGTCATCGATGTGACGCTGGCTGCCCTGTTCTGGAGCTGGGGCGCGGACGACGACATCATCGCGCGCCTCGTCAAGAAGACGCTGTTCGTCGGCGTCTTCGCCTATCTGATTTCCAACTGGAACAATCTCGCCCGCATCGTCTTCGAGAGCTTCGCCGGTCTCGGCCTGAAAGCCTCCGGCACGGGCTTTTCCGTCACCGACCTTCTGCGTCCCGGCAAGGTCGCGCAGACCGGCCTCGATGCGGGACGGCCGCTGCTCGAATCCATCTCCAACCTGATGGGTTGGGTCGCCTTCTTCGAGAACTTCATTCAGATCGCCTGCCTCTTGTTCGCTTGGGCGCTGATCCTGCTCGCCTTCTTCATCCTGGCGGTCCAGCTCTTCGTCACACTCATCGAGTTCAAGCTGACGACGCTGGCCGGCTTCGTGCTGATCCCGTTCGGCCTGTTCGGCAAATCCGCCTTCATGGCCGAGCGCGTGCTGGGCAACGTCATCTCATCCGGCATCAAGGTGCTGGTGCTCGCCGTCATCATCGGCATCGGCTCCACCTTGTTCTCGCAGTTCACCCAAGGCTTCGGCGGCCAGACGCCGACCATCGACGACGCCATGGCGATCGTGCTCGCCGCGCTCTCGCTGCTCGGCCTCGGCATCTTCGGTCCCGGTATCGCCAACGGCCTTGTCTCCGGTGGACCTCAGCTCGGCGCTGGCGCAGCAGTCGGTGCGGGTGTTGCAGCAGGCGGCATGGTCGCGGCAGGCGCTGCGACCGTCGGCGCCGTCGCCTCTGGCG
>NZ_JBXAFS010000033.1:0-20467 GCF_058793355.1 Afipia sp. MLSD5-FHT05B12 | reverse complement strand
TCTGCGCAAGCTGGGCCTCAGAAGTTTTTTCCGAGCATCTCCTTCAGTGTCGACACGTCCAGCATCGACTCCGCCAGCAGCTTCTTCAGCTTGCGGTTCTCCTCCCCCAGCGCCTTCAACTTGCGCGCCTCGGAGACCTCCATCCCGCTGTAGCGCGAACGCCACTTGTAGAATGTCGCATCGCTGATGCCGTACTTCCGGCACAGATCGCCGGCCGACAACCGGCGGCATGCTCCTTCAGCATCTTGATGATCTGCTCTTCCGTGAACCTGCTCTTACGCATCGTCCGTCTCCTTGATTGGAGAACAGAACCCTAACTTATAATCGGGGGCGTTTCAGGGGAGCAGGTCACCTTGACCACGATCAGCCTAGCGATGCGATGCGTCATGTTGATCCGTTAAAGATTGGTGAGTTTGGGAGACCGGAATTACCGGCCGATTTGAAGTTCGGGAGCCCCTATCGTGCAAGACACCGACTCGTTTATACGCGGTCTCCCGAAGACGGACCTGCATATCTGGCGTCCAGCGTGTGCAAGCCGAACAGCGCATTGCGCGCCGCAGTGAGGGACGCTCAGGCGCCCCCTGCGCCACCTTATCAATGCACCAACAGCCATCGTCTCTCAGAGACGGAGCACGATAAGCCCGTCGTGCTCTATTGCAGATGCTTGCAACGCTTAAGCTGGCGAACAAACCAGTGAACAAATGAGATACGGTGACGTGTAAAAAACATAAACGCTGGATTACGCTTTAAAAACTCCCCGCGTTCCATAACTGCTCATTACGCGAATCTAAAATGTAGACGCCAGATAGAGAAGTCACTGTTGGCCCAGATAGAGATGTCACTCTCCACGGTTTCAGTTGGGGAGTATTGGGCCGATGACGGTGATTGCGATGAGCCGGACGGAGATCGACCGGATGAGCGTGTTGCAAGATCTGGCGGCGAACAGGGTCAAAGTTGCGGACGCCGCAGCGCTGATGGGGCTTGGCCGGCGTCAGGTATTTCGGCTGGCGAAGGCCTATGATCAGCATGGCCCGGAGGCCCTGGTCTCCCGCCGCCGCGGCCGACCGAGCAACCGCTGTTATCCGACAGCATTGCGCGGCGAAGTCATCGGCATCGTTCGTGAGCGTTACTCCGACTTCGGTCCGACACTGGCGGCGGAGAAGCTGGCGGAACTGCACGGGATTCATCTTGGTCGCGAGACGCTGCGGCAATGGATGATGGTCGCTGGTCTATGGAAGGATCGTCGGGCACGGCTGAAGCCGGTGCACCAGCCACGGTATCGGCGCGACTGCCTGGGCGAGTTGATCCAGATCGACGGCTCGGAACACTGGTGGTTCGAGAGCCGTGGACCGCAATGCACCCTGCTCGTCTACATCGACGATGCCACCAGCCGGCTGATGCATCTGCAGTTTGTCGAGAGCGAGAGCACCTTCGATTATTTTGCCGCGACCCGGGCCTATCTGGAGCGCCATGGCAAACCGGTGGCGTTCTACTCCGACAAGCACGGTGTGTTCAGGGTCAACAGGAAGGATGCGCTCGGCGGCGACGGCATGACCCAGTTCGGCCGCGCCCTGCATGCGCTGAACATCGACATCATCTGCGCCAACTCCTCCCAGGCCAAGGGCCGGGTCGAGCGGGCCCATGGCACGCTGCAAGACCGGCTGGTGAAGGAGATGCGTCTATGCGGCATCGACACCATTGCCGCCGGCAATGGATTCCTGCCAGCTTTCATGGAGGCGTACAATGCGCGCTTTGCCAAGGCGCCATTCGATGATCGTGATATCCATCGTCCTGTTAGCGACCATGTCAACGCCGCCATCACCTCGTCGAGCAGCAGGATTTTCGGAGCGGTCGCCAGCGCGCGGGCCACTTCCCCGAGTGCCTTCTGCGGAAACGTCAGATCGTCCACGTCGGTATCGACTGCGTTCTGAAGACCCACTTTATCCAGGCACTCGCGGGCAAGCGCTCGCGCCTGCCCGAGCGGCAGCCGGACCGCCGCCGCCGTTACCACGTTGTCGAACAACGACATGCCTGGAAACAGCGCCGTGTTCTGAAAGGTCTTGGTCATGCCGAGACGGGCGATGCGATGCGATGCGGACGCAATCCGTCGATCTTCTGGCTGTCGAAACATATTTCGCCGGAGTTGAGTCGGTTCAAACCCACCAGCGAACTGAAAAGCGTGGTCTTGCCCGCGCCGTTTGGCCCGATCAATCCGATGATCTCGCCAGGCTGCACGGCAAAACCGACATTCGACAGCGCGACAAGGCCGCCGAAGCGAACGGTCAGTCCCGAAACATCGAGGATCGACGTCATGCCGCTCCCCGCTTTCTCGCGAACAGAGACGCAAGGCCGTTCGGCCGCCAGAGTACGATGCCGATCAGAATGAACCCGAAGATCAGCGGCGCGACGCCCGCAGCCCTGTTCGACAGATAAGCGCTGAGAAATTCCTCAAGCGGCACGATGATGAGCGCCCCGATGATCGGCCCGGCCAATGTGCCGACGCCGCCGAGGATTGCGATCAGCGCTGCGCGAATGGAAATGCTGGTAGCGCTGAAGACGATTTCGGGGTCGATGAAGAACGTGAACTGCGCAAACATGGTCCCGGCCGCGGCCGTAAGCCCAGCGGAAATGGCCGCACCGGCAAGACGCACGCCTAGTGTGTTGATGCCCGCGACCTCCGCTGCATCCTCGTTCTCGCGGATCGCGCGCAGCATGTAGCCAAGTCGTCCGCGCGCAAGCAGCAAGAACGAGATCGAAACCGCCACGAACAGGCCGACGAAAATCGGGATGTAGGCCCCCGCCCCGCGGAATTGCATCATCATCCACGAATTGCCGGCAAATGGCACCGATACGCCTTGCGGACCGCCGGTCAATCCCGTCGCGGCGGTGGCGACGATGCGGCAGGCTTCGCCGAATGCCAGCGTCGCCAGCGAGAAATACGATCCTTTCAGCCGCATGGTGGGAAGCGAGATGAGAACGCCGATCGCTGCGGCGAAAAGCATTCCGATCGGCAGCCCAATCCAAGGCGACAAACCGTACTTGATCTGCAGCATCGTCGACGTATACGCGCCGATGCCGAAGAATGCCGCGTGTCCCAGCGAAATCTGGCTGGCGAGACCGCCGACGATGTTCCAGCACTGGCCAAGCGATGCGGCCAGCAGGACCAGGCACACCACGCGAACGGCATAGCCGCGCGGCTCCAGGACCGAGCCCAGCACGAGCGCGACAGCGGCGACCGCGGCAATGAGAATGAGCGAACGGATCATCGCGAGGTGCTTCCGAGCAGACCTTGCGGCCGGAATGCCAATAGCGCGATGAAAATCGTGAACAGCGCGAGGTTCTGAAGCTGGATCGGCATGATGAGCGTGGACAGCGACTGAATGATGCCGACGATGACACCGCCGACCAAAGCCCCCATCACACTGCCAAGGCCGCCGAGCACCACCACGGTGAACATCAGCACGACATACTGCGATCCGCTTGTGAGACTAACGGATGAATAGGACAGGACGATGCCGCCGCCGAGAGCTGACAATCCGGTCCCGAGCCCAAACGCGATCGCATAGATCCATTTGGTATCGACGCCGAACAGCGTCGCTGCCATGGGATTCTGGGCGGTGGACCGGATCGCGCGGCCGATCCATGTTTTCGTCAACACAAACCAGAGTCCCACCGAGACGATCACCGCGGCGATGAACGCAGCCAGATAACTCACCGAGATAAAGATCGGGCCAATGGTCAGCGCCTGCGTCTGATAGATGGTTTTCACCGTCCGGAAGTCAGGACCGAACAGCAGCAGCGCCCCGTTCTCGATCACGATTAAAATGCCCACGGTCAGGAAAATCTGCGCGACCGGCGGCGCCTTCATCACTTGCTGGATCAGAAACCGCTGGACCAGTGCCCCGAGACAAAAGACAACGACAAAAGAAAACGCTGCACCGATCAGCGGGTCGAGGCCAAGATAACGCCACGCGAACCAGGCGGCATACATTCCAAGCATCACGAACTCCGCCTGCGCGAAGTTCACGATGCCAAGAACGCCGAAGACAAGCGATAGGCCGACCGCGATCACGCCATAAACGCCGCCCACAAGGATGCCGTCCGTCAAGGCTTGAATGATTGCGATCATCGTTCAGTGATCCGTCTGGCTGCCAACCTGATCACTTCACTTCCTTGCCTTGCCAGATAGCAGCCGCCTTCGCCACCTCGGGCGGATAGACGGTCGCGATGTCATCACCGCGCCACTGAACGAAGACGGGGAATCCGACCGACGTCAGGCCGCTGGCATCGAACGCCGTGCAACCGCCAGGAAGTCCGGCCGAGAAGCCGTCGCATTTCTTCAGCGAAGCAATGGCATCGCAAATCTTGTCGGGGTCGCGGGACTTCGCCACCTCGATCGCCTTCACCATGTGCTGAAACGCCGCGCCGTACATCAGCGATTCATGCGGCATGAACGCGCCGTACTTCTTCTTGTAACGCTCGGCGACCGCCGGAAGCGCATCGTAGTTGGCGGGCGCGATCGAGTACACGCCTTCCACAAGGTCACCGAGGCCTTTCTTGAAATCGGGAATGATATATCCGGCCGCGCCGCCCACCGTCGGAATGTCAAGATTTTGCTGCTTCATGGTGCGGATGATCAGGATGGCGTCGTTGAAGTAAGACACCGGAAAAACCAGATCGACGCCGGTCGTCCGCAGTTTGTTCACAAGCGGGGCTGCATCGGTCAGGTTGAGCGGGTAGCTTTCATCTACGACAATCTGAACGCCGAGCTTGTTCGCAGCATCGCGCAGGCCCTTCGCCTGCGCCGTGCCATAGGCGGTGTCCTCGTAGAAGATCGCCACTTTTGACACCGGCTTGCCGGCACGCTTGGCAATATCGACCGCGTAGCCGAATTGCTTTTCGCCGATCAAGCTCGCCTTGTTCGAGACTTGGAAAATATACTTGTAGCCACGGCTGGTGATCTGATCCGCGAAGGAGTGGGTGATCATTGGCACGCCCGCACGCTCCGTCACTTCCGATGCCGCCAGCGTGATCGAACTCACGAACGAACCGATGATGCCGACGACGCCATCCTGGCTGATCAGCCGCTGCGTTGCCGCCGCTGCCGCGTTCGGCGCCGGGACGTCGGCATAGACCAGTTCGACATCCGCACCGAGCGGCTTCAACGCGCCGGATTGCTTCATGTCTTCGAGTGCGAGCTCCACACCGTTGCGAATGTTGATGCCGAACTGAGCGGTTGGGCCGCTGAGCGGGACGAAGATGCCGATCTTGACCGGCTCCGCACTCCAGGCGTGGGACGCTGCGAGCACAGCCAAAGCGGCGAAAGCGAACCCCAAAGAAAGCTTCTTGCGACGTGCCATGTTGATCTCCCGCGTGCATGAGCTGTCTGTAGAATTCGACAATACATCTGCAAGAGCCAATTTCATGGGCGTATTATCGTCATTTGGCCGATATTTTATGCAGAAAAGCTGTGTCGAAATATTTCGACAACACGTCCTTAGAGGTATATTAGACGTCGACGCGCCATGGCCGGCGCGCAAGCGCACGCGCCGGAGAGCAACAAATGGCAAACATTCTGAGAGGCTTAGCTGCCAGCCCGAGTCTTCCACACCGCGAAGCTGTCGCGCTCCAACGCAAACTGATCGTTGGTGCGCGTGTAAAACGAACCGGCGATGCGCCCCACTGGATCATAGCGATCGTAATTGGTGCGCAGGGTTTCCGGATCAACGACGCCGTCGCGAACCTGAAGCGCCAGCACTTCACCGACCAGAAGATCGCGCTCAAGGCCGAAGTTCATGATCGTGACCTTGCAGCATTCAAGCGCCACCGGAGCATCCGCAAGGCGGGGCACCGACACCAGTCCGCTGTCAGCGAGCGGCAGTTTCAACGCTTCCGGCTCGCCGATCTCGGATGGAAAATCGATCGCGCAGTCGTTCATCGCCCGCGCCAGCGCCTCATCAACCATATTGACCACGAACTCGCCCGTCGCCCGAACGTTCTTGGTGGTATCCTTCAAGGAGCGATCAGCTCTGGCTTGCAATCCCACGACGACAATTGCCGGATCTTCCGAGAAAACGTTGAAGAACGAATAGGGTGCAGCATTGACGACGCCATCGGCAGACCTTGTCGTGATCAATGCGATCGGCCGCGGCACAACAAGGCCTGCAAGCAGTTTGTATCGCTGAGGCGGGCTCAGCGTCGCGAAATCGAACTTGAGAGTCATGAGAGAAAAGCTTTGCGTGTTGGCGCGCGTTTGCCGCGCATGCGATACCGGCGAAGCAATCCTAATGCGATGACGACAAATTCTGCAACACTCATCGTTCACAAATGATTCTTGATGCTTCCAGACGGCGTGGGTTCTTATACTGACGGCATCAGTGTCGAAAACAGACAACAGGTCACCATGGATTCAAGATTGCAGGCACTCGGTCTCGATGAGAAGGAGCAACGCTTCTATCTCGCAGCCCTCGAACTCGGCACCGCCCCGGTGACGGCCATAGCGGCACGCGCGGACATCTCTCGTACCAACGGTTATGATCTCGTCCAGCGTCTGCAAAAACGCGGGCTTGTTAGCCAGATCGAAGGCGAAGGCGGCGTGCGGCAAGTGGTGGCCGAAGATCCAAGCGTTCTGATTCGTGAGTGGGAGCGCACGCGCAACGCGTTGAACGATCTCGTTCCCGAACTGCGATCGCTGTTCAATGGACATCAGGATAAACCGCGCATTCGACTTTATGAAGGCATCGAAGGCATAAGGCGTGCGTTCTGGGAAACACTCGAATGCCATTCGAAGGTCTTGCTGGCCATCCTGTCCATGAACGAACTGCTTGAAGTGCCTGGCCCCGACTGGATGGGGGATTATATCAGGGAACGAGTCCGTCGCGGCATTGAGCTGAACGTGATCCGGTCACGCGACACCGAATCGATCTGGCCGTCGTCAACTCAGGAAGAGCGCGAACTGCGATACGCGCCGTTCGACATGGATCTCGGCATGACAATGTATATCTACGACGACAAAGTTCTCTATGTTTCGTCGAAACGCGAGAACTATGCCCTGGTCATCGAGAGCCGGGAGCTATCGTCGATGAATCGGGCGCTTTTCAACGGCCTTTGGACCATGATGTCCTGACGATATTTGCCGGCGCGCAACGCAGACGCGAAAGGCTGCGGACATGACCAATCTTCAACCCCGGTGCAAGGACAATCAATCGATTGCACCTCTTCGAATGTTATGCAAATTCGATGTCCGCTCTGGGTCGATTGTGTTGAAAAACTCCATTATTGAAGCGAGGCGCGATCGCTGATTCATTGCCGGTATCGGCGGAGGCTGAATCGATGATGGGTCCCCAGCAGACTGATCAGGCGGCTCTGTTTTACGCGTTCTCGCTTGAGCGGCACGTTCCAGCCTCTCATCAGCTAAGGGCGATTGATCGGTTCGTCGATCTGTCGGGCATGCGGAGCGAACTGGCGCCATTTTACAGCTCGACCGGCCGGCCTTCGATCGATCCTGAACTGCTCGTGCGGATGCTGCTGGTTGGCTATTGCTACGGCATTCGTTCGGAGCGGCGGTTGTGCGAGGAAGTTCACCTTAACCTCGCTTACCGCTGGTTTTGCCGGCTTGGGCTCGATGGCGAGGTGCCGGACCATTCGACCTTCTCCAAGAACAGGCATAGTCGCTTCCGCGATTGCGATCTTCTGCGCAAGCTGTTCGAGACGGTGGTGCGGCGTTGCATGGCAGAGGGGTTGGTCGGTGGGGCCGCCTTCGCCGTCGATGCCAGCCTGATCGCCGCCGATGCCAACAAGCAGTGTTCAGCGGCGGGGGCTGATGATCATGACTGGGAGGCACTCGCCCGAACACGCCGATCCGTCCGCGAGTACCTCGACAGGCTGGATGAAGCAGCTTGGGGCGCGGCGAGCGAGACGGTACCGAAGTTTATCTCCAGATCGGATCCGGCCGCGCAATGGACCGGCGCCCACAAAGGTCATGCCTTCTTTGCCTATGCCGACAATTACCTGATCAACCTGAAGGCCGCGATCATCGTCGATGTTGAGGCGACACGCGCCATCCGGCAAGCCGAGGTCGGTGCGGCACGCACGATGATCGAGCGTACGGAAGATCGCTTTGGGCTCTGTCCTGAGCGCCTGGCTGCCGACAGTGCTTACGGATCAGCCGAGATGCTGGGTTGGCTGGTCAACGAACGCACAATCGAGCCGCACGTGCCAGTGTTCGACAAGTCGGCGCGCGCCGATGGGACGTTCTCGCGCGACGAGTTCGCCTAAGATCAGGAGAACGACATCTATCTCTGCCCCGCCGGCAAGGTGCTGACCTCAACCAGGACCTTGGTGAATGATGGGGCAACGCTTCTCTATCGTGCCAGCAAGCGTGACTGTAATGCCTGCGAGCTCAAGCAGCGGTGCTGCCCGAACATGCCCGCCCGCAAGGTGCCACGTTCGATTTACGAGAGCGCGAGAGTCGCGCACCTGAAGCGCATCCTGCGCCTCGACCGGCTCAGGCTAAGAGATCCGTGCGGTGCCCACGACGAGTTCCTCCTCGCCGCAACCGTCCAGAACCTCCGAAAGCTGGCAAAGCTGATCCCTCTACCCGCTCCAATGCCTGCCTGAGCAAGGAATAACTCGCGCGCGTCCGGCTCCCCGCATCATCGCGGGCGGTCACGTCGCCGACTTCTTCAACACAATCCGCCAGAAGCGGACGACCGCAGCATGGGCCGGCCGAATTAGCTTCGCTTTCCCTTGCCTCTCACCGACGTCAAAAATGTTTTGTCGGCGTCGATGCGCTTCTCCAAGAACGTCGTCACGGCCTTTATACGCGCGATGTGCAGCAGATCTTCATGCACAGATAGCCATATATCGCGCATGGTGAAGAACTCCGGCATCACCGGGCGCAAATCTTTGTTACTCGCTGCGACGTAGGATGGGAGCATCGCTATGCCTTGCCCACCCGACACCGCGATGCACTGGGCAACGAGGCTCGTGCTGCGAAAGATCGTGTGCGCGGGACGCAGGATATCCGAGAGCCAGCGATTTTCCTTGCTGTAGATGTGATCCTCGATGAAATCGATAAAGGCGTGGCTCTCCAACTCTTTTATGGACTTCGGATAATCATGATCATTGAAATACGCGTTCGAAGCGTAAAGCGATATTTTGAACTCGCCCACTTTCTTAATGGACAGACGCTTGCCCTGCGGCCGGAAAAAGCTGAAGAAAATATCCGCCTCGCGCCGGCTCAGATCCAGCAGCCGCGTGTCGGTAATCAGTTCGATTTGGATGGACGGATAGATCTTGTTGAAATCGCCAATGCAATTGGTGAGGTAGAAGCTGCCTATCCCCTCCATCGCCGCAATCCGAACTGCTCCTCCGGCATCCGCCGCCTCGATCCCGATGGCTTCGACCATCGAGTTGGCCTGGCTCTCCATGCCTTCGGCATATTGCAGCAAGCGCAAGCCGATTTCGGTCAGTGTGAATCCGGACTTGCTGCGCTTGAAGAGCGTCGAATTCAGACTGCGCTCCAGTTCGCGGATGCGCCTGCTCACTGTGGTGTGGTCAACCTTCAGCTTTTCGGCGGCGCGAACAAGGTTGCGCTGACGCGCCACCTCAAGAAAGTAGACGACATCGTTCCAGTCATAACGGAGTTTTCGCTGCGGCTTTGCCACTCGCTTGACAGTCCCTCGCGGTAACCGGCGGCGCATACCATCGGCTTTTGAATCGCGATCAAGCACAAGCAATCCGATTCAGCTAGGCCGCGACAATCGGAGCGTAGGTCTCAACAAGCCGGTTTGCAAACATGTCGACCTTCGGAATCATCAGCTTTTGACGGCAGACGGCGAGATCGATGTGCTTCGGCATCACCGCGCCCAGTTTCAGCACCCGCGGCGCCGCGACATTGATGTCCCATTGTGGAAAGCCGTTCGGCGGAATGACGACGCTACCGCCCGGGTACGGAGAGTCAACCCGATTGGCCAGAACGACAGCAACCCTGTTGTCCTCGGCGCGCGGCACCGCCAGCAACTCCCGCTCGAATGGCTCACGCAGGGCGGCGGGCCAGAGGATGATGTCTGCACCACCGATGGCAAGGCATCGCGACGTCTCCGAAAATACCGCATCATAACCCGACATCACACCGATGCGGCCAAACGGCGTGTCGAACACCGGATAGTCATTGCCGGCAACGGCCCATTGCCGCTCTTCAGCCGTCAGATGCGTCTTGCGATAACGACCGATCTCCTTGCCGTCCGGCCCGATCAGGACGGTCGTCACATAGAGTCCGGCCGCTGCCCGTTCGATGATGGGAGCAGCAATCAGGCAGCCGTATTTCGTTGCAATTGCCGAAACACTCGAAAGGTTCGTTGCGCTCTGGTCAGCGAGCGATGCGGCTTCCTTTCCTGAAAGGATGCACTCCGGACAGAACGCATATTCCGGCAGCACCAGAACCTTCGCGCCCAGCTTCGCGGTATGATCGACCATATCGAGGACATCCGCGACGGTGGTGTCCCCGGTCACATGCATCTGCACTGCGGCGACCTTGGTCACGGATTTCGAGGGGATAAGCGGCTGATCTGCGACCCCGCAAACCGGCGTCTGTTCATACGGCAGAGCCATGATGCCGTAGGTTTCCGGCCGGCGGTCCGCGATCTTATCGTTCGCGGCATAGATCGATTTGTCGGCAGCGGCGTCGAGATCGACATCGCCGATCGCCATGCCATGGGTGTCATAGGGCACCTTGGAATGCACGCGTCCCTTCGGATCGACGATCATGCTACCGCCCGGATAGTAGATCGATCGCTCATAGCCGGCCTTGGTGGCGGCCACGAGCCAGACGCCGTTCTCGTAGCTCCGCGCGGGACCCCACATATCGGCCTGATCCATGGCGAAGAAATTCGCCATGTCAACGATCACCTCGGCACCCTGCATCGCCATTGCGCGAAAGATTTCCGGAATCCGTCCGTCGAAACAAATCAGAAGGCCGATGCGGCCAAGATCAGTATCGACCACCGGACATCCGCGCTCACCGAAGCTGAACCAGTTCTGATCGTGAGTCGCCAGGAACTGCTTGTGGTAATGGCACGCGAGCTTGCCCTTGCGATCGAACATAATGCCGGAGTTGAAAATCTTCTCCTTGACCGGATCCCACTCGGTAATGCCGCTGGCGATATAGACGCCATACTTGCGGCTAAGCTCCGATAGCGCGGTGACAAACGGGCCGTCCGTCACGGTTTCGGCAAGCTCACGGCAATGCTCGGCGGAATCGAACAGATAGCCCGTATCCATGCATTCCGGAAACACGATCAGCTCGGCGCCCTGCCGGACCGCGTCCTCTACATATTGCGTGGCAAGCGCGATATTGTAATCGAAATCTCCCAGCCGGGCGAGTGTCTGCACCGCGGCGGCACGAAAACGGCGCTTCGTCATATCAATCTCCAGTTTGATGGGTTGCTTCGCTGCTATTTCCACGCCGTCAAACGTGACGGCAATCCAGTGCGCGGCAGGGCCGTCACTTCTTCACCTCCTGCCAGAAACGATCGAGGCAATGGCGCTTGAGCGCCATAAAACTTTCGCCGGTGGTGACTTCCAGGTTGCGCGGCCAAGGCAGATCGATATCGACAATCTCAGCAACCTGGGTCGGCCGCCGTGTAAGGAGCACAACCTTGTCGGCGAGTTCGATCGCTTCATCGAGATCATGCGATACCAGCAGCATGGTCGTCTTCGTTTTCATGAAGATCTTCTGAAGCTGCTCGCGCATGAACATCGTCATCTCGTAGTCGAGCGCGGAGAACGGTTCGTCCAGAAACAGAACTTCAGGCTCCGTCACGAGTGCGCGGAGAATCGACACTGTCTGCTGTTGCCCGCCTGACAACGTGTACGGATAAGCATTGAGATCGATCCGCACCTCGAAATCAGCGAGCAGTTTCTCCACACGGCGATGACGCTCCTTCCAGCCGATACCCATCACCTTCAGCGGATAGTGGATATTGTCGATTGCCTTCAGCCACGGGAAAAGCGCCTCGCGGTAGTTCTGGAAGACATACGAAATCCGGGTTTCGCTGATGAGCTGACCGTCATAAAGAACTTCGCCGGCATCCATCGGCATCAAGCCGGAGACCATGTTGATGAACGTGCTCTTCCCGCACCCATTTGGACCGAAGATCGAAATGAAGTGCCCAAGCGGCAAATCCATTCCGAAATCGTCGTAGACCACAGCATCGACGAAGGTCTTTCGCAGACCGCGAATGGTCATCAAGGGCTGACGCTGCGCCGTCTTGGGTAGAGAGACTTGCGACGCACGCCCCGTCGCAACCTCGCCGGACCTGATCGGAGAGACGTTGCTTTTGCCCATGTTCAATTTCCAAGCTCTGCCTTGGTCAGCAGCTTCTCGCGGACATTGAGCGGGCCAACCAGAACGCCTTCCTTGATGAAAATATCGACCAGCGCCTGATACGATTTGATATCGGTATCGTTGAGGTCCTTGAACCCGCGCAGGTAAGGCTGCGCTACCAACTCAAGCTGATCGGGCTTGATCGGCGTATAGATTGGAATCACGGCTTTATATTTTGCGAAATTGGCGTTCACCAGATCGGTCGCTTCGTCGATCACAGCCACCACACGCTTTGCAACGTCCGGGCGATCCTTCAGAAACTTTGTCGTCATGATGGATGCGCCGGAATAGAAGGGATCGGCGATAACGCCCGCGACTGGATTGGTCATGGCGCGGATGGCCTTGCCCGAGGCGACTGCAATCGAGCCTACCGGCTCAAGAGAAAGCGTTGCATCCACAGTGCCTCCGACCACCGCTGGCACCTGCATTGCGACAGCGAGATCGACAAGTTTCACGTCCTTGTCCGGATCGAGGCCGGCTGCGCGCACCATGTGCCGCGAAATCGTCCGCCACTGGATGCCGGGCACATGCCCCAGAGTCTTGCCCTTGAGGTCGGCAAAATTCTTGATGCTGCTGTCCGGCTTGACGATCAGACCATCGTTGATCCTGTCGACTTTGATGCCGCCGCCCTGCAGGCCAAAAACTTTCAGCTTCCCGGGAAATTTCGATTCCGCGATCATCGCGATCCCGGCAGCCGCGCCGGGAGGTCCGAAATCGGCGCGCTCGGCAATCAGCGCGTCGATGATCTGGTTCGGCGATTCCATCTTGTTGGAGTCGATCTCGATGCAAGCCTTCTCGAACAACTTTTCCTCGATGGCGACATAGTAAGCCGTGGTCTGCATGATCGGCAGCCACGCAGCCGTTACCTTGTCCATCTTGTCACAAGCCGCGTACGCGCTGCTGCCACCTGTTGAAATAGCGGCCACGATGGCGGCGGCGAAGAGAGTTGATTTTGACATCACATGCTCCTTGAGAATTACAGCAACGGCAGCTATTTGCCCGACCAGTGGATAACCGAACGTTCGAGGAAGAGGAGTGCAAGGTTCAATCCATATCCCATCGCGCCTGCGACAAGGATCGAGCCGTACATGTCGGTCAAAGAGTAGGATATCTGCGCATCGATGATGCGGTGACCCATGCCATCGGTGGCGCCGATGAACATTTCCGCCACGATGATCACGACGAGCGCGAGGGATACAGCGGTCCGCAAGCCTACGAAGGTCTGTGGCAAAGTCTCGAAGAAAATGACGTCACGGAAGATGCGCAGCGAGGAAGCGCCCATCGATCGCGCAGCAAGGATGCGCGTCTGCCGCGCGTTCATCACGCCATAGGCAACATTGAAGACGATCACGAGCCACGCCGCGAATGCCGCAACTGCGATCTTTGCAAGATCGCCGAGGCCGAACAGCAGCAGAAACAGCGGGAAAAGAGCGGTGGCGGGCGTCGAGCGGAAAAAATCGACGATGAATTCAACAGAGCGATAGACTGATGCCTTGGCGCCGAGAACAATTCCGACCGGCACACCGGCTACGATTGCAATGACGATAGAGTACGCGACCCGCACCAGCGTGCGCGTGAAATCCTTGGTCATGCTGCCAGACCAGATATTCGACGCCGTATCGCGCAACGTCTCAATCGGTGACGGCAGCAGATCCTTATTGACCCATCCACCTTTTGCCGCGATCCACCAGACTGCGATCAACAAGGCGGGACCCACGACCAGCTCTATGGCGCGGCGGGCCTTCCTGGAGTTCAATTTTGAGATTGCGCTGCGCATGGTGGATCGAGCTCTCTCGGCAACGGAAGATCGATCACGATCAGTTGCCCGAGCTCATCTTTACGCAATCACATCGAAAGAAAATGCCGAGTTGTGCAACGCAATGTGCGTTTTTGCATATTAAAGATCGATCATTTACTGATTAATCTGCACTCATGCATGCACACTTCTTGGGCAGCGGCCTCCTGCATAACACTCCACGAACCCGACAATCTGCAAGGTATGCACTCCTAAGTGCATCATTCACACTGATTTGCGATGTCTGCGGAGTTGCCGCTTGAGATCAATCGCGTCGCTTCGACTGTACGCCAATGACTTCCGGTTCTCTCCGATAGGCAGACAATTTCAGAACCGGTTCACACTTCGCATTTGCGCCAAAAGTGGACGTAACGCCCTTCGGCCAGTTCAAAACGCCTGGCCAACGCCAAACCGCGCGACATAGGTGGCGGTCTGGTTCCATACCAATGACGTAGTCAGCGATGCTGTAACAGCGCCATTGTTCCAGACCGGCAAGTGTACGCCGGTGAGCTCGGCCCAGTCTTTCGCGGCGGCGATGCCGAGCGCAGTCATCAAGAACACGCCTAAAGCGAAGCTAGAAGCGAACAGTCGCCAAGCCTCATACTCGGGCCGCTGGCTTTATCAGGCCACGGTTCGAGCTCTGCCACAACATGTAAGCAGCCCTCGTGATTAGTGGCCGAACTCATCGAACCGAATACAATCGCGGCGATGACAGCATGATGGAGAGTATATTCGCAGCAACGGACCGACAGAGAGTCCTGGATATGCGGCGAGCAATGCCACTGAATCTCAGCCGAGGCTGATACTGACATCCGAATAGCTCCGTCAATCCTGACCATTAAGCCGTTCGTTCAGTGTCATAAGGCGACACGACTTAACCACGCACCATCGCCTCTGCCCTATCCAATTTTCGAGACGGCACACACTCGCCAGCGAAGATCTCTCGTGAGTTGTCTTCGCTCTGAACGCGATCGAACGCTGCAATCCAGTTCGAAAGCGTGGTTGACTCGCAGCTTAACGCTTTGAGCTGACGCAGCGCAATGCGGACGCTCGCGCGTTGGACACGACTCCTGACGAACGATTCGACCGGTGGGTCCTGTCCGCGGATGACGGATTGCCTGACCATATCCTTGATCGCGATGGCTTCCGGCGCTCCAAACGATCGCAGCACCATTTGAAAATACTTGTGCTGGTCCAGATCGAAAATCGGCTCGTTGCCAAGCGAAACGTCCGCGGGATGCCACGGATAAACGTGCGCGCACGGAACGTATCCGTCCGGTATCGGCTCCGTCGCTGCGTGGGTTCGCCGTTGCTTGAGAAGTCTGGGAAGCAAGTGGGTATGCGGACCTTCCGGACTCTTCTCACCGTGGCACGGAATACGTTGAAAGACCTCCGCGCGGCCCATCCGACTTATGAAAACCCGATGCGGACTCGCCTCCAGGATCGCTCCTAGCGCAGGATTGTCCGGCCCATAAAGCGGGCGCCCCTCATGTTCGCGCAGCCAAGCGAGCAATCTCGCATCGCGGATGCGAATGCAGAAGTCGATATATGGGGCCGCGATTCCGAGATCGAACAACACCCCATCTCGATCTTCGGAACGAAGTGCATCGGTATCTTCGCCAATCTCTGTCAACACCGCGTGGGCACTCATCCGAGCGTCCGCGCTTTTCATGCACAGAGCCACCTGCTGACTCCATCCCTGATACGCGATGCTCTCGAACGAAAACGGTCGACAGTGAGCGTCAAGCTGAATGGATATTCCGCCCCGTGCCGAAACTGCAGCGAGCCGATTCCGCCGTCTCTCAATGGTGACGTCCTCGCTCCCGACGCGGGAAAACTCGGCAATCGCGCCGAACGTTCCGATGCTCCACTGCGACCGCGGGTGTAGTAATTGTTCATACAGAAAGTCTTCGATACGGATTCCAGGGAAGTCGACTCTCATCAAATTTATATCCGGGTGATCTCGTATTCGGACGATGCAGGTCCAGCGCGATGCTTGCCGCCCGCCGGAGATCACCTGTCTCTTCGCGCGCATCACATTCGCTTCTTGGTCGCGCATCATTCGCCAGAACGATGCGACCAATGTTGCATCAAAGCATGGCTTGCAGAGCAGGAGACGCTGATAGTTCAGCTTCGATGCTGCTCGGCTATCGTGCAACCGGTACTGATCATCCGATAAGCAACCATTATCAGTGCTGTCGTATCGCATTTTTCGGGCAATTGTTCTGTGGAGATGTGACCCTAAGCTAGCCCCGTTTCTTGCATCTCCATGTTGTTCTTCCGGAAATGCACAATTCAGGTGTGGACATGATCGACAGCCAAGGTCTTCGAATTGAGAAAATTCACGCCGACTACAAAAACGGGCGGATGCGGCCGCGAGATCTCCTGTCCGAGATTTCAAATCGGATACGTGCATGCGACATCAATCCCGTTTGGATTGATGTGCCCCCCGACGAGGCTATCCACGCGCAGATCGACCGCCTGCCGGGAGAATACGATGACAGTCTTCCGTTATTCGGGATTCCGTTTGCGATAAAGGACAACATGGATCTGCAGGGACATCCAACCACGGCGGGGTGTCCCGCTTACGCCTACATCGCCAAAGAGACCGCTCCGGCAATTGCACGGCTTCTTGCTGCCGGCGCAATCCTGGTCGGCAAGACCGCGATGGATCAGTTCGTGACCGGCACGACCGGTACGCGTTCGCCTTACGGTCCCTGCCCAAGCGCATTGAATCCCGCGTATGTCGCCGGAGGTTCGAGTTCTGGATCGGCGGTTGCAGTTGCGGCAGGCCTTGTCTCCTTCTCTCTCTTGGTACCGACACCGCTGGCTCCGGACGGATTCCCGCGGCGTTCAATACGATCGTGGGGTTGAAGCCTACCCGGGGCCGCGTCAGCATTTGCGGCATTGTGCCAGCGTGCAGATCCATCGATTGTGTGTCAGTGTTCGCTAATAACGTCCTGGACGCCGTAGAGGTGCTGAAAATCATCGAGGGATTCGATCCTGCAGAGGGTTATTCACGGCGCATCGAAAGGCCGCGCCGAGACATCCGCTCAACACTCGAAGGGTGTGTTCTTGGATTGCCGCGCTCCTGTCAACTGGAATTCTTCGGATGCCGCCGCAGCTCGGAAGCATTTCGGAACGCGGCCGCCCGCCTGCGCAAGCTTGGCGTAAAAATCCGTCGAATTCGACTATGGGCCATTTAGCGAGGTGGCGCAGATGATCTACAAAGGGCCGTGGATGGCTGAAAGGTATTCATCGCTGAAGACATTCTTCGATACGCACCCGGATGAGATTTTCCAGGTGACCTATCGGGCAATTTCGGGAAGCGACCGGTTCTCGGCGGCGGATGCATTCGCTGCCCAGCATCGGCTGGCTGACCTAAAGCGGATCATCGAGCCAATATGGGACGAGGTCGATGCCATCGTCACGCCCACGGTTCCTCGAGCCTATACCATCGCAGAGGTTCTGGAGAATCCTGTCGAACTCAACAACAATCTTGGATACTATACCAACTTCGTCAATCTGCTCGACCTTTGCGCGATCGCGATCCCCGCAGAGGTCGGCGAAGCGGGGCTGCCGTTCAGCATCACGCTAGCGGCGCCTGCCTGGAACGAAGACGGTCTCTGCTCGCTGGCGACGGAATTCAGCAGCATTGGTGCGAAGGAGTCTCATCCCAGTTGAAGAGCAATTTACAAATCAAGCATTTGAAATATCTCGTTGTCCTCGCCAAGGAACGCCACTTCGGCCGCGCGGCCAATCAGCCAGCCGGCATTATCCCAAGCCGTCCAGCAACTGGAAAAGCACTTCGGCGTCCCTATCGTGCAGCGTCAGCAAAGCGGATTTCAAGGATTTACACCAGAAGGGAACGACATTCTCGCCTTGGCACGGCAGGCCGTCGTCGAGCACGAACGCCTTGTCAGCAAAACGGCAACGAACTCGCGGCAGGATTTGCGCGGAAGCCTGCGGCTCGCTCTCGCACCAGTCACGATGTCTATCGTTTCATTGCTGACGGCCCCCTTCGCTGATCGCTATCCCAACGTCACCATCTCGATCATGTCGCGAACCTTGCGAGATCTCGAACGTGACTTCCGAAATTTCGACGTCGATGTGGGTGTAAGCTACCTCGATGCGGTCGAACTGCCCGGACTGAGACCGTACCATCTCTACGATGAATCATACTTCCTGCTAGTACCTGACGACCATGACCTGAGCGACCGCACGTCGATAGGCTGGGCGGAAGTCGGTGAATTGCCGCTATGCCTTCTCGCACCCGCGCTTCAGAACAGGATCATCATAAACGGAATCTTTGCGCAGGTCGGAGTGACCCCGCAAGCAGTGATCGAAACAGACTGCAGCCTCGGGTTGTTCGCACATATGCGTTCCAACAAGTGGGTGACGGTCGTACCGCATTCCTATTTCTATTTGCTCGGTGACTGGGGCTTCATCCGCTCCATCCCGATCGAAAACCCACTCGTTACAAGTTCGATCGGCATACTGATCTAGGAGCGAAATCCAATCCCGCCGGTTATCGAAGCCTTCCTCGAGGTTGCAGAGGACGCGAAGGTTGATCTGCCCCCTTTGAAGTGGTCCTCCCTGAAGTATGTTTTTCGGATGGAGGATAAGATCGATGGCAAGGAAGAGGCATACGGCTGAAGAGATCGTTGCGAAGCTGCGGCAGGTTGATGTGCTGATGGCGCAGGGCCGGCAGGTAGCAGACGCAGTCCGAGCGATAGGCGTGACGGAAGTAACGTACTATCGATGGCGAAACGAGTACGGTGGCCTGAAGGGCGACCAGGTGAAGCGACTCAAAGAGCTGGAGATTGAGAACAATCGTCTTCGGCGAGCGGTGTCGGATCTGACGCTGGACAAGCTGATCCTGGCGGAGGCCGCAAAGGGAAACTTCTAAGCCCCTCCCGACGCCGTGCGTGCGTCGATCATGTGATGACCGAGCTTTGCATATCCGAGAGACGGGCGTGCCGGGCTTTAGGTCAGCACCGATCGACGCAGCGCAAGACTCCAACGACATCCGATGACGAGGCAGCTTTGACTGCCGACATCATCGAGCTTGCCCGCCAATATGGCCGCTACGGATATCGCCGGATTACGGCGTTGCTTCGCAGAGCCGGCTGGACGGTGAACAAGAAGCGTGTCGAGCGGATCTGGCGATGTGAGGGGCTGAAGGTCCCTGCAAAACAACCTAAACGCGGACGTCTGTGGCTCAATGACGGCTCGTGCATCCGTCTGCGGCCGGAGCGACCCAACCATGTCTGGTCCTATGACTTCGTCGCTGACCGCACCCATGATGGCAAGGCGTTCCGGATGTTGTGCATCATCGACGAATTCAGCCGTGAGAGCCTGTCCATCCGTGTCGCGCGGAAGCTCAAGGCGACCGATGTCATCGAGGCACTCTGCGAGCTGTTCGTCTCGTGGGGCATCCCTGCGCACATACGTTCAGACAACGGCCCTGAGTTTGTCGCCGAGGCGCTCCGGGATTGGATCGCCACCGTCGGAGCCAAGACCGCATACATCGAACCAGGCAGTCCGTGGGAGAACGGCTATTGCGAGAGCTTCAACGGCAAGCTGCGCGATGAACTGCTCAACGGCGAGATCTTCTACACATTGAAGGAGGCACAGATTGTGATCGAAAACTGGCGCCACCACTACAACACGATGCGTCCACACTCATCACTGGGATATCGACCGCCGGCACCCGAAGCCCTCGTCTGGCCAGCACCAAAGGAGATAGTCAAAATGCAATCTCTAAACTAACATTCCAATCGGACCACTCAGTGGGGGCCGGTCAGCCAGGTCAACACAGAACAGGTTGTATTGGAATTTGTACCACAAGACATTCGGCTCGAGATCCACCTCACTCGAAGCCGTTATCGCTTAGCAGCAGGCTTCAATTCCGTTTTCTACCCCACAACGCGGTAAAGGATATCACCCCCTACTCGTTGCCATCCATGGATCTCTGTAAAAATACGCTCGACCAATCCGCTAACAATTCCAAGAAGTCATGATCTGATCGTCGTCGACTGTGGCAATGCGGCCAGGAGCACCTTTCCGAAGCGGCGCGCCACCATGGGATAGCGAAGCGTATTTTGTTCCGCTGGAAGCAGAAGGAAGCCCGTGGCTGCGCCGGGGTTTCCTCCTCCACGGTCCCGAGCGCTTTGCGAAGAAGAGGATCGAGCTTGGCATGCCGGCGTGCGAGATTTCGGAATCATTCATTGCGGCAACCGGCCCTTGATTTTTGCAAGACCTGCAGCCGCGCAGGCCTCGTC
>NZ_JBXAFS010000032.1:0-21672 GCF_058793355.1 Afipia sp. MLSD5-FHT05B12 | reverse complement strand
ACGCCGTTCCGCCCCGCGCCCGCGGGCGACGGCGCCGCGAAGGATGCCGGCGAGACCGCCGCCGAAGCGGACATGGACGAGGACGACGAGTTCGAGAACCAGATGTCGCTCGCTGCCATCGAGGCCGAACTGAAGCCGAAGGTGGTCGAGACCTTCGACAAGATTGCCAGCGAGTACAAGAAGCTGCGCCGCCTGCAGGAGCAGGACATCCAGAACCAGCTTCAGAACGAGACGCTCTCGCCGGCTCAGGAACGCAAGTACAAGAAGCTGAAGGACGAAATCGTCGTCGAGGTGAAGTCGCTGCGGCTCAACCAGGCGCGCATCGATTCGCTGGTCGAGCAGCTTTACGACATCAACAAGAAGCTGGTGTCGTTCGAGGGCCGCCTGTTCCGTCTCGGCGACAGCCACGGCGTTGGCCGCGAAGACTTCCTGCGCAACTATCAGGGCTCGGAGCTTGATCCGCGCTGGCTCAACCGCGTTTCGAAACTGGCCGCCAAGGGCTGGAAGAATTTCGTCGCGGTGGAGAAGGACCGCATCAAGGAACTGCGCCACGAGATCCAGCAGCTCGCGGGCCTCACCGGCCTTGAGATCGGCGAATTCCGCAAGATCGTTCACGGCGTGCAGAAGGGCGAGCGCGAAGCCCGTCAGGCCAAGAAGGAAATGGTCGAGGCCAACCTGCGCCTCGTGATTTCCATCGCCAAGAAATACACCAACCGCGGTTTGCAGTTCCTCGATCTGATTCAGGAAGGCAACATCGGCCTGATGAAGGCGGTCGATAAATTCGAATACCGCCGCGGCTACAAGTTCTCGACCTACGCGACGTGGTGGATTCGTCAGGCCATCACCCGCTCGATCGCCGATCAGGCGCGCACCATCCGCATTCCGGTGCATATGATCGAGACGATCAACAAGATCGTGCGCACCTCGCGCCAGATGCTGAACGAGATCGGCCGCGAGCCGACCCCGGAAGAACTCGCCGAAAAGCTCGGCATGCCGCTGGAGAAGGTGCGCAAGGTTCTCAAGATCGCCAAGGAGCCGCTCTCGCTGGAGACCCCGGTGGGCGACGAGGAAGATTCACACCTCGGCGATTTCATCGAGGACAAGAACGCGGTGCTGCCGATCGACGCGGCGATCCAGAGCAATCTGCGCGAGACCACGACCCGCGTGCTGGCCTCGCTCACCCCGCGCGAGGAGCGCGTGCTGCGCATGCGCTTCGGCATCGGCATGAACACCGACCACACGCTGGAAGAAGTCGGCCAGCAGTTCTCGGTAACCCGCGAGCGCATCCGTCAGATCGAAGCGAAGGCGCTGCGCAAGCTGAAGCATCCGTCGCGGTCAAGGAAGCTGCGGAGCTTTTTGGATAATTGAGCGAAGATCATTTGTTGAAACAGAAACGGCGGCCGAGAGGCCGCCGTTTCTTTAGAACTAATTGATTAGCGATGGGGCAACCAGCAGCAATGTCGTTAACGAGAAACAACCATTATGTCCCGCGATGGTATCAAGAAGGGTTCTTTGAGCCTGATCGGAAGTCGCTTGCCTATGTCGACCTGACTCCAGACCAACGAGTCCTATCGGACGGCCGAGTGATCACCCACAACAGCGTGTGGAACGATATGCCGGCCTCTAAGGCTTTCTGCCAGAGGGACTTGTATTCCACGTTTTTCGGCGCTTCTGTCAACGACGAGATTGAGCGCCGCCTATTTGTGGATATTGACACAAGAGGATCGCAAGCCGTCCGCGCCTTCCTCGGTAAAGATATGCGGGAATGGCACGACCATTTCCAAGACTTCTTCGAGTTTCTCGATATCCAGAAAATCCGCACGCCGAAGGGCTTGGACTGGCTCAAGGCCCAATATCCTGCCCTCACGCAAAACGAGTTAATGTTCGAGATGCAGGGCATCCGCACCCTGCACTGCACGATCTGGGTCGGTGGCGTGCGCGAGATTGTCTCTGCCGAAGGTTCTGATGTGAAGTTCATCACGAGCGACCATCCCGTGACGATCTACAACCACGCGATCCATCCCACTGATAGCGCGTGTGCATATCCGCTTGATCCCGGAATAGCACTGCGGGGTTCGCAGACGCTTTACCCGATGGACCGGGACCATTGCCTAATCCTTACGAACCTGGAGTACGCCAAGGACCCGAGCACCAACCCGCTGCAGAAGAGGACCTTTCCGCGCAACTATCGGCAGTCTTTAACAAGGATCGACGCGTTTATCCGTGAGCGGAAGCTCAACGCGCAAGAGGTTGCGGAGATCAATTTCATCATCAAGAAGCGCGCGCGCCGCTTTGTTGGCGCTGGCCGCAAGGAGTGGCTGTACCCGGAACAGACCGTAACGCAGTCTTGGAGCGAACTCCAGAAAACCCTCTTTCCTCCGAAGGGCGCCCCGTTCCATTTCGGCGGCGAAATGTTCGTGAAGTACGAGAGTGGCGATGTCCACTACCAGGATGAGTTCGGCAGGACTGAGAAGCCGCGAGAGTTCTTGATCAAGGAGTCGCCCGAAAAGCCGTTGCGGCCAAGCGACTACTGCGGGTGCGGGCGAGGGAAATCATTCAAAGAGTGCTGTCAGTCCAAGCTGGAGGCACTGCGGCCGGCTTGGAACGAAAAGAGCATACGAGAGCGCAACTTGATGCTCCAGAACGCGATCGTGAACGTGTTGGAGCTCGAGTCCGGGAAGGACTGGGTGCAGATTCGCCGCGAACTGACCGATGAGAAGATCGGCAAGGTTTACAGTCTCTACGAAGGGCTATGGCCGCTCGAGACCGATCTGCTCGCGCTGCTGCCCAAGCCGGACGGCGAGGCTCGTGCGGTCTACACTGGATCTATCCACCCGTCCTCGATCACGGACTTCGCTTTGGCTGCCCCCCTGTACTTCGGCGAGCTGATCGTAGCGCACCCGTTTATCCATCCCGGTGTCATGAAAAAGGAGTTGCGCCCAACCGAGGACCCGAAGTCGTATCGGCAGGAATTCTTGAAGACGATTATGTTTTTCCTGAACGTGATGCCGCTCGTCGAACTCGGCTTGGTCAACCTGATCCCGGACCCATGTGATTTCGACTTCCATCTCCGCGAGCAGATGATGAATATGGCGAGCGCCCGTGACCTGCGGGTCGGCCCAAAAGATGACCACCGCCTGATGAAGACGATGAAAGAGGACCATCAGCGCAGCGTCATGCACGTCATGCCGCCCGACTCGATGCGCAGGAAGCTGCGCACGATGAAGCTGGACATCAGCGATGAAGAGATCGAAGCGACCATGTACGCGTTCGAGCGGATGAAAGAGCGCGATCCCCTAGCCGTCCTTCAAGAAGGTTCTCCGGAGGGCGGAAAGGGCAATGGCCAGATGACCGCGTATAAGCTCGTCCCCAATTTCGAGATAACGATGTATTTGGCCCAGGCGACGGGTGCTTGCATCGTAACGGATAGTCCGTTCCGTTGGCGCGAGGTCCAAGGCGCGGTCCGACAGCGATACAAGGCGGCTACCCCCGGCCTTGCTCCACTCGTGGCTAACATCGAGCGCTCGAAATTCGCGTTCCCGCAGAGTGCGACGGACGTTGTGACCACGGCCTTGAACAGGGCTAGCGGAGGGTGTTCGGATTTGTTCCGAGACCTGTTCAAGTACCTTTCCAATCTCGGAGAACGCGGGGCGAAACCCAATCGCGAGGCGCAGTTTGTCAGCCGGTTCGCCAGAGCGCATGCCACGATGCAGACCGAATTCAAAAAGTCGGGTGTGTTCGCGAAGGAAGGGTGCATCTCATGCATTTTCCCTCCGGGCGGCATTCAGGACAATACGGTCAACCGCCTGCTTTTGATGTCGAGTTCGGAAAGGCATTTATCGAGCGTACCGATGGCGTTCTTCATCAAGTCTGCCGATGAGCTTTTGGTGGGCGCTAAGGGCTCGCTTTCGCCGCGAAATGACGGGCAGCCTTGAAAGCCGACTGACATCCCACTCAACGAGGGGCGGCTCGCGATCGTCACAAGTCGCGGGGCGGGATGCGGTGGACGCGGCGGCGCCGTCCGGGGGCGAGTGTTCAGGGCGCAGGATCGGGGCAAGGCTCACTCCTTGTACAAAGGGTGCGCCCATCTGCGGTGATATTGCTTCCTGAATCGCTTCTTACAAATACTCCCGATCTTCACCTATCAACATATCGCGGATCGTATTGGGCACCGGAAACCCATAGCCAGCGCCGGGCTTCAGCCACATCAGCCGCCCGGCCTTGTGATACGCGCTCGCATATAACTCAGTGCCGATCATGCGCCGCGCCAGCTCCAGAGACTGGATGGCGTCGATGCCGAATACCTTGCGTTCCAGTATCCGGTCCGGCCAACCAATCGAAAAAAATGCGCACGACCAATCAAGATCATCCTGCACCGGCATGAAAACGCGCACCGGAATGGAGGCCGCGGTTTCGTCTGTGAGCCGCAAGGTTCGGATCATCGCCAGCATAAGAGAACCTCAAAAGCTGAGAGGGGAACGGGGCCTCAGTCGTGGGCACGTCGAGTACTATGCTAAGAATACAAGTCTGTTGGTGAGAATGTGTCAGGATGGATTCGACCTCCGGAGTCGTTGCATGGTCCGGCCAGGCTGGTCGCGGCGAGGGAGCGTCTGGTGCCACGGAGTTCGCATCATCAATGAAGCGTCGGCAGGCTGACGTAATCAAGACGCCCGGACGCGAGCGGAAACTCGCAGCCGGTGAAAAGCTGTTTCTGCTCGGCGACAGGACCGCCGGTTTCTATGAAGTCGTCGAGGGACGGGTCCGGCTGACGCGCGTGGATGCAGGCGGGCGTGAAGCCACGCTTCATGTCGCGTCCGCCGGCGATCTGATTGCCGAAGCCTCGCTGTTCTCGCCGGTCTATCATTGCGATGCGGTTGCGATCACGGATGCGGTCGTGCGGCTGTATCCGAAGGCCGCGACGCTGGCCGAGTTCAGGCGCGATCCCGACGCAGCGAAGGCCTTCATGGAGATGCTGGCGCATCAGGTGATGACGCTTCGCACCCAGCTGGAGCGGCGCAACATCCGTTCGGCGCGCGATCGTGTGCGGCACTTCCTGAGCGCGAACGCAGGTGCCGACGGACGCACGATTGCCCTGCGCGGAACCTTGAAAGATCTCGCGAGCGAGCTGGGCCTCACGCATGAAGCCTTCTACCGCGCACTGGCCCGAATGGTGGCCGACGGAGAGATCGAGCGCACCGAAAAGACCATCCGTCTCAGGGCATCCCTATGATCCAGATCATAGGGATGGGCGTTGTTCGGGGCTAGGCTTGCTGCAAGGGCACGCTCTGAATGGAGATTGATCATGTCGTCATGGTGGAAAGCCGGCCTGGCCGGTGTTGCGATCATTGGCGGCGTCGTTGCGGCAACGGCATTTGCCGTTGCACAGATGGCGCCGGGCCCGCACGGGATGCATGAGCGGATGATGGGAGGCCAGCAAGGGATGCATGGCCAGATGATGGACGGCCGACAGGGCATGCACGGCCGGATGATGCCTGGCGGGCAGGGCATGCACGGCGGTATGGGCGGCATGGATGGAATGATGGGACAGCGCGCCGGCATGTCCGGCCGGCCGGCAATGCCCGGCCAGGATGCTTTCGGCGCGATTCAGGAAGTCGTGCAGATTCTTGAATCCGATTCGGCGACCGATTGGTCGAAGATCGACATCGCCACGCTGCGGGAGCATCTCATCGACATGAATGAAGTAACGCTGCGGGCCGCTGCCGATCAGCGCGTGCTGGATAACGGCCTGGAAATCAATGTGACCGGCGAGGGCCGCACGTTGACCGCCATCAAGCGGATGGTGCCGGCGCATATCGCCGAACTGGCGCGGAGCGGGTGGAATGCGAAGACCGAGGATTTGCCAAACGGCGTAAAACTCGTTGTCACGAGCGCGAACCCGGCTGAACTGGTGAAGCTCAAGGCGCTCGGCTTCATGGGAATTATGGTTCAGGGCGGCCACCATCAGCCGCATCACCTCGCGATGGCGAAGGGCACGATCCACGCGCATTGAAGCGGATGCATTGCCAAGCGGCCGGCCTCCGGGCCGGCCGCTTTCGTTTGAGATTTCAGTCGACCGCGATTTCGCGGATTGCACCCTTGCCATGCTCGCGCTAAAACTCATTTAGAATCATTCTAAATTGAGTTTCGACCATGTTTCAGGGCTTCGCCGCACGGCGGCAATTCAGCGATCTGTCCGAAGCCGAGGTGCTGGCGCTCGCCATCTCGTCGGAAGAGGACGATGCGCGCATCTACGCGACCTATGCCGAACAGTTGCGGTCGCAATATCCGGCGACGGCGGCGATGTTCGACGAGATGGCGGCGGAGGAAGACGGCCACCGCCAGTTGCTGATCGACCGCTTCAAGAAGCGCTTCGGCCAGGTGATCCCGCTGATCCGGCGCGAGCATGTGGCGGGCTACTATTCGCGCCGGCCGATCTGGCTCGTTGAAAATCTTGGTCTCGAACGCATCCGCGCCGAGGCCGAGCGGATGGAGGACGATGCCGCGAATTTCTATGTCCGCGCGGCGCAGGCCTCGACCGATCCCGACACGCGCAAGCTGCTTGGCGATCTCGCCGCCGCCGAGCGTCAGCACGAGCATCGCGCGGAAGAGCTTCAGGTCGCGACGCTGGCAGGCGGCGCGCGCGACGACGAGGACCACAAGGCGCGGCGTCAGTTCGTGCTGACCTGGGTGCAGCCGGGGCTCGCGGGCCTGATGGACGGTTCGGTGTCGACATTGGCGCCGATCTTCGCCACAGCGTTCGCGACCCAATCGACGTCGACGACGTTCACGGTCGGCCTCGCGGCGTCGGTCGGCGCCGGCATCTCGATGGGTTTCACCGAAGCCGCCCATGACGACGGCGTCATCTCCGGGCGCGGATCGCCGCTGAAACGCGGGCTGGCGTCGGGGCTGATGACCACCATCGGTGGTCTCGGCCACGCATTGCCCTATCTGATCCCGCAATTCTGGACGGCAACGGCGATCGCGGGGATCGTGGTATTCTGCGAGCTGTGGGCAATCGCCTGGATTCAGAACCGCTACATGGAAACGCCGTTTTTGCGCGCGGCGTTTCAGGTGGTACTCGGCGGCGCGCTGGTGCTCGCCGCGGGTATTTTCATCGGTAACGCCTAGCGGGCGGACAGGACACGCGCTGCGCTCCATCCGGGCTACCTTTGCTGGCTGCGCTGAAGACTTCGCGTAGCAAGACAGCCGCATCTTCGGCTAGTGTCCGGCATCGCCCTTCCTGTGAGTTTCCCGATGTCCCTTCCGCGCCTGCTTCTCATCTCGTTTCTTGTCCTGATGCCTGTCTCCGCCCGCGCGGCCAGCCAGCCGATCGACACCGCGCCACGCATCGCGCTGTTCTCGGCTTTCGAGCCGGAATGGCAGGCGCTGCTCGCGATCGTGGAGCAGCCGGTCTCGCACAAGGAGAAGGGCGTCGCGTTCGTCACCGGCCGCGTTGAGGGGCACGACGTCGTGCTGGTGCTGTCGGGCGTGTCGATGGTGAACGCGGCGATGACGGCGCAGATGGCGATCGACCGCTTCAATCTGCGCGCCATCCTGTTTTCCGGCATCGCCGGCGGCGTCGATCCCTCGCTCAATATCGGCGACGTGGTGGTGTCCGGGCAGTGGGGCCAGTATCTCGAAACCATTCTGGCGCGCGAGACACCGCAGGGCTTTCAATTGCCGTCGTGGTCGAAGCAGGAATTTCCGAACTACGGCATGATCTTCGCGCGCGGCGTGAGGGTGCCGCGCGATGGCGTCGACAAGCCCGCGCGGCAGTTCTGGGTTCCGGTAGATGCCAAGCTGTTCGGGATCGCCCGCGCAGCCACGTCAGGCGTTGCGCTGAAGCGCTGCATCGAGGCGGCGTGTCTCATTCATCCGCCCAGGGTGGTGATCGGCGGCAACGGCGTCTCCGGCACCGCCTTTGTCGACAACGCCGCGTTCCGCACCTGGGCGTTCGACACCTTCAAGGCGCAGGTGCTGGATATGGAAAGCGCCGCCGTTGCCCATGTGGCGGCGACCAACGCCGTGCCGTTTCTCGCATTCCGCTCGCTGTCGGATCTTGCCGGCGGCGGCGCGGGCGAGAACGAGATGCAGACATTCGAGAAACTGGCGTCGGAAAATTCCGTCGCGGTGCTGCGGGCGTTTTTGAAGGGGATGGGGAAGTAGGGGCCGGGACTTCGCGTTTTGTCTACGGTTATCGGTAAAAGCAATCAAAGTAAGGCGTGGATGGCCGGGACAAGCCCGGCCATGACGGTATAGAATCGCAATCATCCTGGAACGGAGTTCATGATGTTCAGACTTCGCCTTGCCGCTTTGCTCTCCGCACTTATTGCCCCCACACTCCTTCTCTCCACCCCCACCTTCGCCGCCCGCTGTGGCGGCGATTTTCAGACCTTCGTTTCCGCGATGTCGCAGGAGGCATCGGCTGCGGGGATTTCGCAGAGCGTGATCTCGCAGGCGTTCGCGGGCGTGACGCAGGATCCGGCGGTGCTGTCGTTCGACCGCCGCCAGCGCGGCACCTTCAACAAGTCTTTCGAGCAATATGTCTCGACCCGCGTCGGCGCCGGGCGGGTCAATACCGGCAAGGCGATGTTGCAGCGTCATGCCGCGCTGCTGTCGCGCATCCAGCAGCGTTTCGGTGTGCCGCCGGAAATCGTGGTTGCGATCTGGGGACTGGAGTCGGATTTCGGCAAGGGCGACATCGGCAAGATGCCGGTGATCCGCACGCTGACCACCATGGCGCATGACTGCCGCCGCACCGAACTGTTTCAGGGCGAATTGCTGGCGGCGCTGAAGATCGTCCAGCGCGGTGATCTGCCGTTGCGCGATCTGATCGGCGCCTATGCCGGCGAACTCGGCCAGACCCAGTTCCTGCCGTCGTCCTACATCAAGTACGGCGTCGATTTCGATGGCAACGGCCATGTCGATCTGCGTCACAGCATCCCGGACGTGCTGGCCTCGACCGCGAACCTGCTCAGGACCGCGGGCTTCCGCGGCGGCGCCGATTATCATGAAGGCTCCGCGAATTTCGAGGCGATGCGCGAGTGGAACAGGGCGACGATCTATCGCAAGACCATCGCCTATTTCGCCGACCGCCTTGCGGGCCGGTAACCGCGGCTGCCTAGAATCCGCAGGACGTGCTGACTTTCAGCGTGAACTGGTCGATCTCGAACGTATGCTCGAGATCCTGCCCGAACAGGCCAAGCCATTTGTCCTGCGCGCGATAGGCGAGCTGCTCGCGCGCTGCCGGACATTCGAACTTGATGCCGCCGATGTTCTGAAGGTGATGCACCATCTCATGCACCAGCACGGACAGGTCGGCTGCCGTGCCTCCCGTCCATGTCAGGGGAAGATAGATGGTGCGGCTGCTGTCGTCATAGATGGCGACAGTGTCGCGCGGGTCTGACACGGGCGGCATGGCGTTGATGTCGTAACGCCGCTCCACGCTGAAAGCCTGGTGGCGGATAGCCATGATCTTCGCCTGGGAGACAAGTTCGACTTTCGGCGGCTCGTTCAGGGGCGGGAGGTTGAAGTTGGCGGAAAGCCAAAGCGCGATTGCGGTCAACAGGGCTGTCATATCCGGGCTCCCGTCAGGAGTGGTGACAGGTGGACACTAAGTCCTGTTCGGCCCCTGACTGTGACCTGCTTCACGCGCATGCGTCATCCTTACGGGGGACTTGCAGTTCCGGATGCGGTACCGGAAAAAACAAAAGAGCAGCACGCATGCTGCCCTTTTTCGTTCGACGCGCAGCATTCCCGCTCGGCGATCGCATCGGCGTTCACATCGGCATTCACATCGGCATTCACATCGTCCTGGCGTAAGCGACAAGCTGATCGAGCGCCGTGCCCCAGCCGCTGTGGAAGCCCATTTCCTCGTGGGTCTTGCGGCCGGCTTCATCCTTGTGGATCGCGCAGGCGGTGTACTTCGTGCCGCCCTTGATGGGGTCGATGAGCACGACGCCCGTGAAGAAGCCGTCGTCGCGGGGCCGGAAGCCCGGCAGCAGGGCGTCGGTGAACACCAGCTTGCGTTTCTCGACGACTTCGAGACAGCAGCCGATGTTGTTCATGTCCTGCCCTTCGGGCGAGCGCATCACGGTGCGGAAGATGCCGCCGGGGCGCAGATCAATCTCGCATTCCACGGTTTGCCACGGCTTGGGCGTGAACCATTTCATCAGGTGCTGTGGTTCGGTCCAGGCCCTCCAGACCAGTTCCGGCGGCACGTCGATCTCACGTTCGAGGACAAGATCGAGCTTCGGATCGATTTTGTACGCGGTCACTTTCGGTTCTCCGTGGCGTTGAGGTGTCTGAGATAGTCGTCGAGCTGGTCGAGCCTTTTGGCCCAGAGCGTATGCTGTGCGCCGAGCCAGTCCTGTGCCTCTTCGAGCGGTCTGGGTTTGAGCTGGCAGGTCCGCACCCGCCCGGCCTTTTTCGATTTCACGAGACCGCATTCTTCCAGCACCTTGAGATGCTGGAGGAACGTCGGCAGCGCCATGCTGAACGGCTGCGCGAGATCGCTGACAGTGGCGGGACCGGACGTCAGCCTTGCCAGCACCGCGCGCCGGGTCGGATCGGCGAGTGCGTGGAACGTATCGTTGAGGCGGCTTTGTTGGTTAGTCATGTGCCTAACTATAGCAATGCTAACAGTTAGGTCAATGACTAAGTATTGCGGCGCGTGGCCGCAGTGAATGAACGTCAGGCTTTGCTTCACCTCTCCCCCATAAGAGCGTTTACGCTCGTCTTCGACGAGCTTTGGGGGAGAGGGAGCAGTCCTTGCGGGCTGCAAGCCTGTTTCAACTCACATCGACCGAATTCAGTTGGAAGGCGGCGGTGCGACCACCAGCGCAACGATGCGCCGCACCAGCGGCAGCACCGCGAGTAGGGTCGGGAACGCCACCAGCCATGAGATCGCCCAGGCGGCGGGCCAGGTGGCGAGGAAAGCCGGCGTGAAGCCGAGACTCTTCAGCGTTGAAATCGCCGAGACCACGAAGGTCATCAGCACCGACAGCACCAGCGGCATGACAATGGGCGCGTAACGCGCGGGCAATTTGCCGCGCGACCGCGGTTGGGAAGGGGTTTTCATCAGATTACTCTTGGGAAACGGCCGGCCGATCGCGGAAGACAGGCGATGACGGTGGTGCAGGCGTCCTGCGGGTCATGGCATTCCTCCGGGCGGTCAGCCTCAGTTGAATGCGTTGCCTGACGTGAGACGCTTACGGCGCGATGCGCGAGGCTGTCTTATCGGGATCGGCTGGGGGATTCAAGCGCCGCGGGGAAAAGCGGATCATCTCTGGAGTGAGAGATATCTGGGAGGAAAGCTGCCGGACGCTGGCGGCGCGGGCTTCAGGTTTCACGGATGACTTTGCGAACTGCCTCAAACCGGCGACTCGGGCGAAGCGACTCCGCCCGAGCCACTTCAAATCAATAAAACTACTTCTTCTTGGCCTTCTTGGCCTTCTTCACTGTCTTCTTCGCTGCCTTCTTCGCCTTCTTGGCTTTCTTCGCCATGGCATCCTCATGGGTTCGAGTTGACGTCAACGTCACGAGGCATGCTCGGCGATAGGCCAGTGCGCAGCCTCGATTTCGATCCGAACCGATTCGCCGAAATTTGTCGCCTGTTTTTCAGCAATGTGCCGACCTGGTGACATCGCCCGCGCTTTTTCCTGTGGATGACCGCGCACGCACAGGGTTAACAGCAAGCGAAGTCTTTCGTTTTGCTTTCGCGATCGTCCGCGCGCGCGCCGGATTGCCTTTCACTTGGGCGTGCGGCGGCGATGTTCATCAATTCACAACCACGGCGCGGTTTATCCGGCACAGGTCAGACTCCGTTAAGGCCGCCCCTGCAAGGATGCATCCGGCTTCGGGGGAGGCGGATCCTGCATTTGCGGGATTGAGGAGCGGGTTCATGCATCGGGCGGCAATCGACCACGGGGACAGGGCACAAGACGCGGGTCATCGCGCACCCTGGACTCCAACATGCTGAGTGTCCCGACGCTCTGGATCGTTTTCGTCGTCAACTTCGTCGCGATCGGGACGGTGTGGGTCTACGTCGTCCGCAGCTATCCCAATCACGATGCCGCGCGGTTCTGGACCGCGGGCGCGCTGGTCGCCGCGCTCGGCGCCGCGGCGGCGATGACCCGCAGCTTCATAGATCCGGAAGCCAAGGTGCTTCTGCTGATTCCGCTGCTGATCGGCGGCTCCATTCTGATCTTGGCGATCTGTCTTGCCTCGATGGGCATCCGGCGCTTCTACGGCGCTCCGGTGTCGTGGCGTTTCACGTTCGCGATGGTCGGGATCAATTTCTTCGGCCTGGCGTACTTCATCTGGCAAGACAGCATGGTGATGCGCATCCTGATCTACTCGGCCTGCCAGGCCGTGCCGATCGCGATGACGCTGCCGCTGCTGCTTTCCCGCCGCAACGGACACGCCCATCCCGGTGCGCGGATGTCCGGCTATATCGCGATCCTGATGATCGCCGTGTATATCGTGCGCTCCATCGCGGCGCTGCTGCATGTCGGCGGCCCGGTGTCGCTGATCGATTTCAACCAGTTTCAGGCGGTCCTGATCCTGGGGCTGGTGTTCCTGTCGATGATGTGGAATTTCGGCTTCCTGCTGATGACGATCGACCGGCTGCGCGCCGAGGTCGCGGATCTGGCGCTGTTCGACGATCTCACCGGCGCGGCGAACCGCCGCCAGTTGCTGGCGCGGCTCGATGAGGAATGCGCGCGCTCCAGCCGCGGCGGCGAGGTGTTCGCGCTTCTGATGATCGATCTCGACGGCTTCAAGGACATCAACGACGGCCACGGCCATGCCGCCGGCGATGAATGCCTGCGGCTGTTCACGAACGCGGCATGCAGCCGGCTGCGCACCGGCGATCTTCTGGCGCGCATGGGCGGCGACGAATTCTGCGTGGTGCTGCCTGCGACCACATTGCGTGAAGGCGCGATGGTCGCTCGCCATGTGCTGGAATCCTGCCAGGGCGAGGCGGTGCAGTGGAACGGCGCGCCGCTGGCGCTGTCGGCGTCGATCGGCGTCGCGCAGTGGCGGCCCGAGATCGGATTGCAGGCCGAGCGTCTCCTGGCCGCGGCCGACCGCGCGCTCTACACCGCCAAGAAGGACGGCAAGAACGGCTATGCTGTGTTCGACGCGACGCCGCTCGAGGCCGAGCCCGCGCTGCGCAAGTCCGCCTGATCCTTTCCTGAACCTCTCAAGCATCGTTGATGCCTCACGCGGCATCTTTTCCGGCGCGCCTGATCGTAACCTGTTAGGCTCGGCGGACGGCAACAGGAGGACGCGATGGCTAAAGGCAAGGACAAGGGCAACAAGGAAAAGAAAAAGCCGAAGGCGGACAAGAACGCGCCGAAGGGCGCTGGCTCCAGCTATCAGCAGAGCAAGGGCGGGAAGAAGTAGCCGGAAAACCCCGATCCTGAATTCCCGATCTCGATTGCGGAATCTCATCGCCGGGCCGCAAGGTCCGGCGTCTCTCTTGACGGCCGCTCTGCCGGACAGCCACTCTGTGAGAGCAGAGGGACGCCATGACGCTGCCGGGATTTTTCGAAGGGACAGGGATGCCCGATCCGGGCTGGTGGGAGGCGCTGTGGCCTGACCCTGCCAGGGTGCTCGAAGTGGTGGGACTCCGGCCCGGAATGGATGTCATCGACCTTTGCTCGGGCGACGGCTGGTTCACCCTGAAAATCGCGCAGGTCGCGCGTCACGTCACCTTGATCGATCTCGACCGGCAACTGCTGGACATCGCGCGCGTGCGCCTCAAAGAGAGCGGCGCGGCGAATTGCAGTTTCATCACCGGCGATGCCTACGACATCGCGGCACTGGTCCCGTCGAAGGCCGACTTCGTCTTCCTCGCCAACGTGTTTCACGGCGTGCCGGACCGGACGCGGCTGGCCCGCGCCGTCCGCGACACGCTGGCGCCTGGCGGCCAGTTTGCCATCGTGAACTGGCACGCGCGTCCGCGCGAGGAGACCACTGTTCTGGGCGAGCCGCGCGGGCCGGCGACCGAACTCCGGCTGACGCCGCAGCAGACCATCCAGTCCGTGGAGGCCGCCGGGCTGAAACTCGTGCGGCTGGTCGAACTGCCGTCCTATCACTATGGCGCCGTGTTCGCGTGAGGCGGCGCCGTCAATCGAACCAGTCGGCCCGGCCGCCGGCGAGCTTGCCGCGTCCGTTGGTCACCGCCTTGAACATCTCGCAGAGTTCGTATTCGAGAAATTCGTTGGCAAGGATCAGCGCGCGGATCGTTGAGCGCATGTCGCCGCCGCAGGCCGCGATGGCTTGATCCGCGGCAGCATCCAGCCGCTCGGATTCCGGCAGCGGGCCGGAGGCGAGTCTGTCCAACATGACGATGTTCCGTATTGACGAGTGGCGCGCATGTTCTCTTTTTGTTCCTGCGCAGTCAAGCAAACAATTCGAGTACACAATTCGCCGCACACAATTCGCCAACGCCAACGCTCGTGCCGCGGCACACTCAAACGCGTGTCGCTGCGCGCAAGAAGTGCCTGAGCGAAACACGCGCAAACAAAAAACCCGGAGCAGGCTCCGGGCTTTTCGTCAAAACGCAACTGGCTGTTACCAGGGATTGTACGGATTCATATCCACCGGGTTCGGATCGTTGCTGTGATTGCGCTGATAGGCGCGCGCGCGATAATAGCCGGGTCCGTAGACCGGCTCGGCATAGACCGGCCCGCCATAGGCGTAATCCGGCTCGCCGTAATAGGCCGGGCTGCCGTAATAAGCGGGACCGCCGTAATAGTTGTACGAGTTGGCCGCCGCGGCGCCGGCAATGAGCGCGCCGGCCGCGATGCCGAATCCGATCGCGGCGTTACGCCCGCCGCGGGCTTCGGCGGCGGGAGCGGACATCACGGCGACGGTCGCGACCGTTGCCAATGCAACTGCAATCTTTTTCATGACCTCAATCCTCATCTGACCGCGCTACCAACCGGCCAGCGTTGAGAAAGTTCCCTGGCCTGTGCGGTGAACGGCAACCTGCCGGAAATAAGATGAACGGGAGTGGAACGAACAGGCTGCCACGGTTTTGTCTTTTTTGACGGGGCAAAGAGGGCTCACTGATGAAGCTGATCGAGAAGATCGCGGAAGACCGTCCGCTTCGCTATGCCTTCGCCGGGCTGGCGGTCCTGCTCATGTTCGGCATGGTCTTGAACTAGCAAGCGGCTCCAGCGTTGACAGTGGCCGGGATTAGCGGCCGCGGCGGCCATCAGTCCTCGCGGCGGCGGGCCGAAGGAGCGAGCCATGCCCTATGCCCTGTTTGTGGAAGACCATCAGATCAGCCGCGCGCTGCCGACCGAGAACGATGTCTGGCAATACGCCGACGATGCCGGCCTTGTGGTCGACGCGCTGATTCAGGACGAGACCGGAAAGCCCGAGCGCATACTCGAGCAGGGCTTCAGCATCCGCGAAGCCGAGCCGGAAGAGCAGCAGCCGCTGCCGGGGATCGAGATGCCGAAGCATGTGGCTTAAAGCGCGCGGCATTGCCGCCGCTCTCGTTCCACAACAGCGTCCCCTCACGCCACAGTGATCCCGCCTGCCGGGCGCAAAGCCCTGGACTGTGAGCTGCTTCACACACGCTCACAGGCAGCCGCGCTTAAATGAGCGCCGGCTTTCGCGTGCCTGTGAGCCGAAGCCTCGCGGCATTGGTCGCGGCAGCATCGGACGCGGCACAGCGCACCCACATTTCAGGACCCGGAATTTCCAAGAGAAGGAATAATGATCATGTCGGCCATCGAAGGGGGGCAGAGCCCTCATGCGGCGTTTGGCAATTTTGCGACGAGGACACTGGCCCTGTGTTACGGCGTCGTGTCCTACCTGATTTTCCTCGGCACGTTTCTCTATGCCGTCGGCTTCGTCTCGCGGCTGATGGTGCCGAAGACGATCGACACCGGCGCCGAGACCTCGGCGCTGAACGCGGTCTGCATCAATCTCGTGCTGCTGTCGCTGTTCGCCGTCCAGCACAGCGGCATGGCGCGGCAGGGCTTCAAGCGGCTGTTCGCGAGGTTCGCGACGCCGGCGATCGAGCGCAGCACGTATGTGCTGACGGCGAGCCTCGTGCTGGTGCTGCTGTTCTGGCAGTGGCGGCCGATCCCGGCCATCGTCTGGGACATTCAGACCCCGATCCTCGCCGATCTCGCCATCGGCGGCATGGTGCTGGGCTGGCTGATCGTTCTCTACAGCACGTTCCTGATCAGCCATTTCGAGCTGTTCGGCCTGACGCAGGTGGTCAGTAATTTTGCCGGACGCGCTGTCGCGCCGATGAAGTTCAGGACGCCGGGCCTGTATCGCCTGATCCGGCACCCGATCTATCTCGGCTTCATCATCGCGTTCTGGTCGACGCCGACCATGACGGCGGGACATCTCCTCTTCGCCGCCGTCACCACAGCCTACATCTTCGTCGGCATTTATCTGGAGGAGCGCGATCTCATCGCCTTCTTCGGCGACGAATACCGCCGCTATCGCGCGCACGTGGCGATGCTGATTCCCGGCATCAGATAGGACCAGCGGCACGAGGAGGCCGCAAGCCTCCTCGTGCCGCGCCGCTTTTGGTGGCCCGTACAAACGCCACCCGGAGGAGTCAATGTCGTCCAACGATCCCGCCGACATGCCGCAAGGTCTGGCCCAAACCCTGCAAGCCGTACAGGACGCGCTACGACGGCGCGCGCTGGCGAATTCTATCGTTGAGATCCATCGCGCGGCTGACAAGCGCGCCGGCGGTGACGACCGGTTGCGGCCCGGACTTCCTGCTCAGGCTGAAAGCTCCCGCACGGACGAAGAATAGTTGCGAGGGCGAATGGCAGAAGCCCGATGGGGTCGAAGGCGCTGCGGCGGGTGCGCGCGAGGGAATAGAGATCAAGGGTTCGGATGTAAGCGGTCACGCAGAGTGATGTGTGGTCATTCCGACGTTGATAGCATTGTGGTCGATGCACTAAGTCAGGATGAGCGCTAGCACGAAAGTCGTCCTTGTCTATTTGGGCGGTTAGCCAATCTTCTGCAGAGATTTTGCTTCATCCTTCGCATCATCGCGCGCGTCAACGCCCACATGCGGCAAATCGTTTTGCTGCGGCTGGAGCGGATCGGTGTCTGGTGAGGCGCCGCGCCGATGCGACATTTCGCCGGGCATTTGGGCAGGCGGGCAACTTGCGCCGCGAACGCGCGTCCCTATGTAGGGCTGCTTCCTGCGCGAAGACCGCGCAGGCCTGTGCTAGAACGGGGTGCCGGCAACCATGACGAGCGCCAGAATGACCGACGACATCTTTATCGACCGTACCGCGAAGCCCCGCGCCAGCGGCACGCGGCGGCCGCCGATCATCGATCAGGATGGCAACGAAGTGCATCCCGGCGGCTCCGGCGCGTCGGGGGCGTTTGGCGCGGGCGGTTTCAGTTTCCAGGGCGCGGATTTCCAGAATCTGTCCGGCGCGCTCGGCGGCATTTCATTCGGGCCGCTCACGCGCGAGCAGCGCTTCGCGCGGATCGATGCGTTGTCAAAGCTGCTCGACGTCGCCTTCGTGCTGCCGGGCACCAGCATCCGCTACGGCATCGACGGTCTGATCGGTCTCGTGCCGGTGATCGGCGATCTCCTCACCACGGCGATCTCGTTGTGGATCGTGCGCGAGGCGAGGGCGCTCGGCGCGCCGAAGCATATGGTGGCGCGGATGCTGGGCAATGTCGCGCTGGACGGCGTGGTGGGCCTGGTGCCGTTCGCCGGCGATGCGTTCGACGTGATGTTCCGCGCCAATGTGCGCAACATGCGCATCCTCAAGCGCTGGATGGACAAGCAGCCGAGAGCCTGACGGCCAACAGGAACGTGAGCTTGAGGAACGCGGTGATGTCGTTGCGTTGTTACGATGGAGCGTTAAAGGAGCTCGCGCGGCATCAGCCCGTCGCGGTCTGCTTCTCGTCCTCGGGTGCAGCCACCGGCTCCGGCCGGTTGCGCTCGAGCGGAAACGCTTCGCTCTCATACAGCGTGCGGATTCCGCTCTGGTCGAAGCGGGCCTCGTCCACCTGGAGGTACGCCCCGTTCAGGCTGTCGGCGGGAAGCTGTTCGATCGCGAACTGCACGGCTTCGGCTGCGGTCGGGAACCGGCGGTAGGCAAAGCCGGCGCGCTTTTTCTTGCGGATCGCCGCAGGAAAGAGTTCGGCTTCGGTGTTGTAATTGAACGCAGCCATGGTCTCGGCCTTCTCGATTGGGATTCGATGGAAACGGACGGCCGGAGGCGGGTCCCTCGGGAGAGCCGCGCGGCCTGTGTCATTCATTCCAGAAGAAACTCTAATATAGGCCTTTTTTCGCCAATTGCGACCCGTCATGCGGCCTATGATGAATGGCCTGGCGCGGGTGCGGGCGAGCCGAATAAGCGCTTGAATTTCAATGCATTAGAAGGTGATGAAATCCGCGTCACAGCGGCTCGGGGCTTGCATGGCGGTTTGAGCGTTTTGCAGGACGCGATTCTGGCGGATTTTACCGGGCGAAAGCCGGACGGCGTGGGAGCGGCGGACGCGCCCGCCGACGCGCTACTGGATTGCTTCGGTCATGATTTCATCGATGATCGACACCACCTTGAGGGGGGTCGTGTAATGCTCGATGCGGGTGTTGGGGTCGGCGGAAATCTCGATCTTGCGGACCGGCGCCTGCTCCGGCACGCCGCTGATGCCGCGGCGGACTCCGTACTGCCAGACCTGAAGCGCGCCGGCGCCGCGCAGCGCCTTTTCAACGGCATCGGGAGTCCGGCCCTGCATTTGCGCAAGCTCGGCCCTGGTGAGGCCGATCACGACTTCGTTCTGCGGCGAGACGACCTTGAACAGCGTGACCCTGCTGACGGCGAAGGCCGGGTGGGAGACCACGGCGTCGGCGAGAAGGCCGGCAAGGCCGAGTGCCAGCACGGTCTGGCGCGATCTGGTGGACATGGCGAATTCCTAGAATGCAGAAGTTCTTTGGGAGCGTTTCTTGCTGGCGTTCCGTTGTCGTTTGCATGCAAACGGGAAGCGGGAGATAAGCGCCGCGCGGCCTTTGACAAGCCGCGCGGTCTAAATTTTTCTCGAAATGGCGGCGGGTTTTCTCCGAGTTTACTTGGGCTGATGCTTCAATGCCGCGGAATTGATGCAGTAGCGCAGTCCCGTCGGCCCCGGCCCGTCCGGGAAGACGTGGCCGAGATGGCCCTGGCACTTCGAACACAGCACTTCGGTGCGCACCATGCCGTGCGACACGTCGCGCTCCTCCGCGACGCTGCTCTGCGCGGCGGGGGCGGAGAACGCCGGCCAGCCGCAGCCGGAATCGAACTTGTCACCGGACTCGAACAGCGGCTGCCCGCAACCGGCGCAGACATAGGTGCCCGGATCGAACGAATGGTCGTACTCGCCGGTGAACGGCCGCTCCGTCGCCTTCTCGCGCAGCACGGCGTACTGCATCGGCGTCAGTTCCTTGCGCCATTCGCTCTCGGATTTCTGGATCGTGCCGGAGCCGGTCTTCGTCTTGATGTCGGTCACTTCGCTAGCTCCTTTCGCTGGTTCGTCGGTGTGTTTCACATCAAAGCGGCGAACCTTTCGAGGTCCGCCGCTCTTGTTTCCCGGATCGAACGCCGGTCGCCATCGGCGGCAACCGTATTCGCCGCTTTTAGTTCGTCGCCTTGGCCTCGCGCACCAGCGCCGGCTTCTCGCGATAGTTCTCGGCGAAGATCTTCTTCAGGTTCTCGATCTTCGGCAAATCGTTGAACACGATATAGGGCTGATTGGGGTGCAGCGTCAGGTAGTCCTGGTGATAATCCTCCGCTGCATAGAAGCCCTGCAACGGCTCGAGCGTGGTTGCGATCGGCTTTTTGTAGACCTTCGCGGCGCTCAGCTGCGCGATGTAGTCCTGAGCCAGTTTCCGCTCGGCCGGATCGGAGGTGAAGATTGTGGAGCGATACTGCGTGCCGGTGTCCGGGCCCTGGCGGTTGAGCTGGGTCGGATCATGCACCACCGAGAAATAGATCTGGAGCAGCTTGCCGAGCGACACCTCTTTCGGATTGTAGGTGATCTGCACCGCTTCGGCGTGGCCGGTGGTGCCGCGTCCGGTTGCCTCATAGGTCGCGGTCGAGGCCTTGCCGCCCGAATAACCCGACACCGCGTTGGTCACGCCCCTGGTGTGCTGATAGACGCCCTGCACGCCCCAGAAGCAGCCGCCCGCGAGCACAAATGTCTTCAGGCCCTCGGTGGGCGCGATGTCGGCGGCCGGCGGCGGAATAATGAAGGCCTCCTCGGCGGCGCGCGAGGGCGCGGTGAACCAGCCGAGCGCCAGCACGCCGGCGGCGGTAAGGGCGAGAGCGGTGCGGCGGAACTGGGTGCGATCCATGATGGTCCTCTTGGATGGTCTCGGCGTTTCCGCCAGTGCCTGAGATACGCGGATAAGACCCCGCCGTTACGGCAAAATTCCACACAAAAATGTGAGCATGAACCCCGGGCCGCCCCGTGCGTTGTTCTTTCGCATGCGCCGGGTGACAACCGGCCGCAACGGGGATGATGGACGCAGCTGATTTTGCCGGTTTCTGGCTGCGGCACCAACGCATCGGTACGCGTTTTGTCTAACCCGTTCCCGGCGCGTGCGCTTAACGGGATGTGTCATGGCCGGGCTTGTCCCGGCCATCCCGATTGTCGAGGCATGATGCTCAATTCGTCGGGATCACCGGGACAAGCCCGGTGATGACGATCGAGAGTGCGGAGATGCCTCTCGCGATCCGATTCGATTTTCAAACAGCCACTTTCAAACAGCGCGCACATCGATACGTTCCCGCGCGTTTGCGCGAGTTGGGCTTCTTGACACGCCCCTCAACGATGAGGGGAATGGAGCGCCGTAAGGCGCAAAAGTAATGTCTCGCTTCCCTCTGCGAAAAGGGAAGCGCATCGCCTCACGGCGCTCCATCTGCGGCGATTTTGGGCGAGGGGAGCGTTCTTCCGGGACAGGACGGACGCTTTCACGCCCCGATCCGGCGGCTTTCGCCGCGTTCATTCCTGTCCGCGTCCAGCCACTGAAGGCAGAGCCACGTAGTTGGCCCGGTCGCTGACCCCAGCCTCCCGGACGTGTGGCTGCGAACCACATCGCGCAGGCGCCGCGCTTCATTCCACTTCAAGAACGCCTCCGGAAGCGCCCCTCACGAATGAAGCAATAGGAATATAAGCCTAAAATGATTGATTGTCAATGCCCATAGCGCAACTAGGCGGCGATTACGCCTCTATCCAGCAACGATTGCATTTGCGTGCGACGATCGTTTAATGCTTCCGCGAGATACTCTCGAACCGCAGTACGGACGAAAATGCGGCCTTGGCTTTCGTCACATCCCAACAATTTGTAGATCTCATCTGACATAAAGATCTCTTCTAATGTTCGTGCCGTTACCGCACCGGATAACTGTCCATCAAAAATCTTTCGATCCCAATATAATTGAACCGCATCGACGTACCAACGTTGCGCGAAGTCGGGACGCTGAAGTCTGCCACTGACAACTACGCCCGCGCTCTCAAGCATGTATCGATAGTTCGTATACACTTTCCGCAATGTAACGGGTTCTGCATCGAGCTTTTCTTCTAGAAAACTATTTAATGCATGACCTGCTCCCCTGAATCGCCCCCGATTATAAGTTAGGGTTCTGTTCTCCAATCGAGGAGACGGACGATGCGTAA
>NZ_JBXAFS010000031.1:0-23931 GCF_058793355.1 Afipia sp. MLSD5-FHT05B12 | reverse complement strand
TTTGCAACCCGCCCCGACAGGGGGCAGAACCAGAACAGACTCTCCTTATAAACGAGGGCAAACAGGGGAGCAGGTCAAAGGCATTGCGCGAGATTGGTTCAAGCATCTGGTCTCACTTCGCTCACGCGCAAGCGAACATGTTCAGCGCCACACGACATGCTATGCCGATGCACGCGCCTGCCAAGGCAGGGATGCAAACACTCCCCAAACGCTTGCTCGACGACAGGAAGATGGCGACACCCGGCAATATCCAGTGGATGTAGCAGAAAGGCCGCGCTGGACTGGATGGATGACGGCGCAATAGGCGCGACCTTCGCCGTTTCATGCACGATGCCAACCAGGGCCGTACTGCCAGCGAAACAACGTTGAACGGCCTCGCTATACCGAGGCAGCGGCACTGCTCTACACCGTATAATCAAGGCTTACGCGAGCGACATCGTCCCGTCAGGAAAAGCGTGAGTTAATTTCCGTAGGTCAAATTTCAATCAAACATCCGACGAGCCAAGGAGATTGACGAATCGAACCACCGATTGCAGCAGTTACGGTGCCGATTAAGAATCCTGGGCAAACCTAAGAAAATCGTCAAGCGCGCTAGGGTCTTTCATGGAATCTGGATTAGCCGTTTCTTCTAGTGATGCTCCTTCTAGAATCTTGCGAACAGGAATCTCCATTTTCTTGCCAGTCAGGGTATAAGGAATGCTGGCAACGACTCGGATCGAATCCGGCACGTGCCGGGGGCTACAGTTCGTGCGCAGGGTGGCTGCGATTTTGGCATCAAGCCCCTCACTATGTGTAACGCCGGACGTCAGCACGACAAAGAGCGACATGTAATCTCGGCCTTCTTTGTCCTTATTGCATACAACAATGCTATCTGCGATCTCCGGTAGCGCTTCTATGCATCTGTAAATTTCAGCTGTTCCGATGCGCACACCATGACGATTAAGCGTAGCATCAGATCGTCCATAGATAACGGACGTACCTTTTTTATCGAACTTTACGAAGTCACCATGTCGCCAGACTCCAGGGAAAACGTTGAAGTAGCTATCGAAGTACTTATGTCCATCTGGATCGTTTAGAAAATGAAGTGGCATACATGGTGCCGGGGCCGCGATTACGAGTTCTCCGATTTCATCTACGATTGTGTTACCTTGAGGGTCGAACGCTCTCGCGTCGATCCCGAGAATAGGTGTTGAAATCTCCCCTGCGTAGACGGGTAGGGTAGGAATACTGCCGACAATCGCGCTGCAAATTTCAGTGCCGCCGCAGGGGGCAGACATCCACACGTCTTTCTTCACCGAGTCGTAGACCCACTCAAAATCCTCTGGTTGCGCGGGCGAACCAGTGACCATGATCGCGGTGCTTCAGAACAGCAGAGGCGTTGCAGCGGAACAAAAATCCAACTGCTAGGCGCTGTGACTATTGTCGCCGCCACTCATCCGGCCGTTGCTCCATTTCAGCAGAATCGGTTCACGATTAGCTTCACGCCGCTTTGGCATGACACCGAAGCTTGACCTACATCAACGACAAGAATCCATTCCTCCATCAATGAAACTATAGGATTGCACTTGCTACCGAGAAAAGGACCTTGATGGATTTCAATCACAGCGAGAAAGTCGCGCGCTTGCGGGCGCAACTTGACGATTTCATGCGCTTCCATGTCGAGCCTGCGAATCGGGAATGGCACCATGAGGTTTCCGCCGGACGTTATCCGGTGTCTCTCATCGAGCGGTTGAAATCGCGCGCGTTCATGGAGGGGCTTTGGAATTTGTTTCTTCCCGGCCTCAAGGAGAATGAGCCGGGCCAGCGCCTTACCAATCTCGAATATGCTCCGCTTGCCGAGATCATGGGGCGGATTTATTGGGCACCCGAGGTGTTTAATTGCAGCGCTCCCGATTCTGGAAACATGGAATTGCTACACCTGTTTGCGACCCCGTTGCAGCGTTCCCAGTGGCTCGATCCCTTGCTGATTGGGGAAATCCGTTCCTGTTTTGCGATGAGTGAACCGGATACGGCGTCATCCGATGCCAGGAATATCCGCATGACCATCCAGCGCGACGGCGACAGTTACGTGATCAACGGTCGCAAGTGGTTCATCACAGGCGCGCGTCATCCTAACTGCCGCGTGGCAATTGTGATGGGAGTGACCGGCGAGCATCTACCGCACGGCTCGGTCGACCGGCATTCGATGGTGCTTGTGCCGATGGATACGCCGGGGCTCAAGATCGTGCGTGATATCCCCATCATGCATTACAATTCTCCCGAGGGACATTGCGAACTGGTGTTTCAGAACGTCCGCGTTCCGGTTTCCAATCTGATCGGCGAGGAGGGAAAGGGCTTCAAATTGGCTCAGGAGCGGCTTGGTCCCGGGCGCGTTCATCACTGCATGCGCACGATCGGCCAGTGCGAGGTTGCGCTTGAGCTCATGTGCGAGCGTTCGCTCGAACGAGAGGCATTTGGGCGACGTATCGCCGATTTCGCCAATGTTCAGGACTGGATCGCTGAAACGCGGCTAGAGATCGATCAAGCCCGGCTTCTGGTGTTTAAGGCAGCCCATAAGATGGATCGCGAGGGCAATGCAGCGGCGCGTGTCGATGTCTCGGCAATCAAGATCGTTGCGGCCCGGCTTCAGACACGAGTCGTCGACAGAGCCATGCAGGTGTTCGGCGCGATGGGGTTGACGCCGGACACGCCATTATCTTATTTGTGGACATGGGGGCGGGCTCTGCGTTTTCTCGATGGGCCCGATGAAGTTCATTTGCGTGTTGTTTCCCGAGCGGAACTGGCAAAAGCCAAAGCCAACAGCGGTAAAAGTGCTCCCTATTTTGTGCCGCCTATCGGCTTTGAAGCAGGATGAGCGCGACGGCGGGTTCGATTTGGATCTCTTGCCGTATGGATGCAGCCACGGGCAAAGTACGCCCCCTAGCTCGCCCCCAACTCTTTGATATCACACGATCTGGATTTCGGGTCTCCGCAGGCAGATGGACATCTGCGAGCAAAGTACGTCCCATGAATTGAGACGCATGACCAAGGGATTGCAATATGAGCCGATTGGTTGTCCCGGTCACCGCGGCAGGTGATGTCGAAGTCGCATTGCGGATGGAAACCGCAAGGCCACTGCCAGATCATCCGCTCAAGAGCGAAAACGGCGACCGTGATGCTCAGCCAATATATCGAAGGTGAGGGGATGGCTCAAAATGGTCTTTCGACTTCAAAGCGCGATTTGACCCGCACCTTCGACGTTGAAAGACCGATCTTTGGGATGGCCTCCGAACACCAAATGTCGTTTGATCACGGTGTCGTTAGTCGGAGCTGTCCCTGTCGCAAACCCTATCCGGCTGGCAGTTGCGCCGAAATACGAGCGACCGAACCTGTCTGATTTTTCCTGCCATGCTGAAGAGCGCGTGAGACATAAAATCGGTAACGAATACTGTTCTTAACGGTGAAGCTCGGACCCATGCGGTTGCCACGGTCATCACGCAGCTTACCAGCCAGAAGGACTCCACCGCTTGATCGTCTGGTTTGGGTGGTTACGCGGTTCTCGGCGAGAAGCGCCTGCACCTGATCGAAGGTTTGCTGGTTGAGAATTGGCTTGTGCTCGGCCGGATACCATTTGCCGGCATGATGCACCTCGCCCAGGTACACGCGGTTTTTCAGGACATGGGCGAGGGGACCATAGGTGAAGGGGATGCCGCCGCGATATTTGGACACCTTCGCCGCCTCGGTTAGCAGCATCTCGAACTTTGCTTGACCAATCCGACAAGGAATTCATAGGCGATAATCAGTGCGCAGCGCGCGCAGGCCCACGAGAGCCGGAGCTGCATGGCCAGGCGCAGAAAAAAGGGGCCGAACCCTGCAGGCAGTTGGCAGCACAGCTCCACGCTTCGAAGCCAGTTCAGAATGAACAGCATGCGCTAGATTTGCCCCAGATCGCGCAGGGCCAAGGTCAGGCCATTCTGGCGTCGATAGCTTTGCACTACATGATGTATGTCGTTATGCAAAGATCAGTACTAACTAGCGATTGTCTTCGCGTAGACGGTCCGGAGCTCGCCCAATGCTGAGTACGCCGGACGCGGTGCACCGAGGTGCAGGTAACGTAGTTCATCCATTAGGGCATTCCAAAACAACGGGCCGCCCTTTTCCAGCAACTCCGCGCGCAGAGACGCCTCCTTGCTCGGATGCGTATGCCGAAGGCCCCAAGCGGCCAGATGTGCGATCAGAGGCACAAGCTGTATGGCCGCTTCCGTGAGGCTATAGACTCCTTTCTGCTTATGATGCGGATCCGAAGCTCGTGTCAGCAGGCCAGATGCGGTCAAGTGCTTTAGCCGACTTGCGAGGATGTTCGAGGCTATACCTTCCTCATTTTGCTCCAGCAGGGCGCCATAGCTGCGCCTGTTCTCGAACGTCACATCGCGGATAACGATCAAGCTCCAGCGGTCGCCGATTTGCTCAAGCGTCAGGTTGATCGGGCAGCCCGACCGACTTGTTTGCGCCATAGCTTTTCTCCTCAAAATTCCACTTGCGTTCTGCAAGCGGCCAGAGTATTGGTCAACTGCTTGCATATTGCAAGTGGTATAGAGGAGCTTGCGGATCGACAGAGCAATCGAACATGCGTGCGGCTTTTCATCACGGGTCACGGCGGCAATTCGGTAATGCGGGTGCCCGGAACGGTGGGAACAACGGCATGGCACGATGAGCTGGAGTTCCGTCAAAGATCATGACGTACCCACCACATACAATGGTTAGAAAACACTATGAAGCGCTCCACCATAACTTCGCTTACCGTGCTCGCGGTATCGTTAGTATTCGCCGACGCCTTCGTTGCTGTCGCTCCGGCCAGAGCTGATGCGCCGATGCAGCACCGGCAAGTTCCGGGCTTCTAGTCACCGCTCTCTATGACGGCGGCGGCGGTATTGACTCCAACCTCCTGCATGGCGATCCAGCGCTCATCCAGTCCCTGCTAGCGCGCTCCTTCCAAAATGATCCCAAGAATGTCTCGGCCACCGTCCAGGGCTACCTCATCAACACCGGCTCCAAGCTCGTTCTCATCGATACTGGTGCAGGCGGCCACTGGGGCGGCCCCACGCTGGGTAAGCTCGTGCAGAACTTGAAGGCCTCCGGCTACAAGCCGGAGCAGGTTGACCTGGTGCTGCTGACCCATCTTCACGCTGACCATGTTGGCGGAATCTACAAAAACGGGAAACGCGTCTTCCCGAACGCGACCGTGATGATGAAGAAGGCCGATGCCGACTTCTGGCTGTCGAAGGAAATCGCCGGCAAGGCCCCGGAAGACGCAAAGATCTTCTTCAAGGTGGCACAGGATGCCGCCGCGCCTTACATCGCTGCAGGCAAGTGGAAGCCGTACGAAGGCATGGACGAAATCGTCCCCGGCATCGCACCGTATGCCATTCCCGGCCATACGCCCGGTCACACCGGCTACATGATTTCCTCAAAGGGTCAGTCGCTGCTGGTCTGGGGCGACGTCACTCACGTCATCGCCGTCCAGATGCCGCACCCGGAAATCGGCATCGTCTTCGACTCAGACGGCGCGATGGCCATCAAAACCCGTGAAGACCTTCTGGTGAAACTCGCTGCGGACAAGACGATGATTGCCGCCGCCCACATGCCGTTCCCTGGCTTGGGCCGTGTTCGCAAGGCCGACACCGGCGCTGGCTACGACTGGGTACCGGCGACCTTCCTCGACCTGAAGTGAGCTAAACCATGACCTATGATTCATCTTCCGTCCGCAAGCTCCGCGATGCGATGTTCGCCTTCAATCTTGCGCATCCCGTACGCACCATCGAGACGCTCCGCGCCGACATGGAGGCAATTTCACAAACAAACCCGCCGGCGGCTGACCTAACCGTCGAGCCGACCGAGCTCGGTGGCGTAGCTGCGGTGGCGATTACGGCTCCCGGCGCGTCCAAAGACCGAGTCATCTACCACTTCCACGGTGGTGGGTGGGTGGCTGGCTCTCCTGCCTCGCATTTAGGCATGCTCGGAGAGCTTTCTCGAGCGGCAAAGTCCCAGGTCATCGTCCTGGACCACTCCAAGGCACCCGAGCACCCATTTCCGGCGTCATACGACGAGTCCATCCGCGGTTACGAAGCAGTGCGTGCGCTTGGCAAGCCGTTCGCCGTGACAGGAGACTCCAGTGGCGGTGGCATGGCTCTCAATGTTCTTGCCTACGCATCCTCGAAGGGCCACAAGGACGCGCGAGCAGCGCTACTAATTAGCCCATGGGCAGACTTAACGCTGACGCTGCCCTCGTTAACGCAGTTGGCTGACCGCGACCCAATGGTCAAAGCGAGCGCGATGCGGGAGATGGTCGAGGCTTACGCTGGCAACCACGATTTGAAGGATCCGCGCATCTCACCCATGTTCGCCGACATGCACGGTTTTCCTCCACTGCTCATCCATGTCGGAAGCGACGAAGTACTTCTCGACGACGCGCTTGAAATTGACCGAAAGGTGCGCGCGGCCGGCGGCGAATCAAAACTTGAGGTCTGGCCGGAGATGCTACACGTCTGGCACATTCAGACAGCATCTTTGCCTCAGGCCCACGACGCGCTGCAGAGAGCCGGCGAGTTTCTCATCGAGCACCTCGAGAAATAGCATGCGCGCGCCTTCAACGAAGGCGTAGACACTAGATAGGAGATTGTAATGACTACTCATACCAACCCGCCGGGATCGGCATGGATGCAAATCGTCAAGAAGAACGGAACGAGCGACTTCGCGGCGTCGTTCACCGCTGACGCGAGGCTTCAGGTCTCCGCCCTCAGCAAGGCCGTGGTCGGCCCGACACTTATCGGAGCGTTCTTCGCCGCGACGAGTAAGATGTATGAACACATCGAGTTCACTGCGGAGACGGTTGACGGTGCGAAGACTTATCTTGAGTGGGACGGCATCTACGCCGGCAAGTCGGTCGCCGGCGCCACGATACTCACTCGGAATGAGTCTGGCCTCATCAACAACATCAAGCTCTTTCAAAGCCCGTTTGACGTCGTTCGTGAATTCTCATCTGGCCTCAAGCAGCGACTCGAAGGAACACTCGGGCAGGACTTCTTTAGTTAAGCCCGGAAAACAGCCAACTTCATCGCCTTCTTTAGCCTGAACAACACATCCGAGAAAACGCTCATGCCAACCTTTCACGCTCATATTCCAGCTCAAAAGTTCTCCAGCGAAGAGAAGAGGGCTCTGGCGGATGCGTTAAATCTAGCTCTTCATGAAGCTATGGGTACGCCTATGGATGACCGTTTCGTGATCATCAGTGAACACAAGGACGATGAACTCTTCATTCATCCGACTTTTCCTGTCATGAAGAGATCCGACAAGCGCATGATCGTAACGGTGACGATCGGTGCGAGCAGGACAGTGGAGCAGAAACGCAAGCTTGCGGAGTTGGTCACCCGATACGCAGTAGAAAAGGTTGGCGTCAGCCAAGACGATGTCAGCCTGATGATGTATGCCATCCCCTTGGAGAATATGAGTTTTGGCGGTGGAAGGCTCGTTTCTGATATCGACCTTTCGATGCCCTGGGTAGACAAGTAGGACGGAAGGCACTGCTCTTTCAGCCGCGAATTGAGGTGAAACGGACGGCTACCAAGCTTCGGTCGACTAACTCGCTTGGCAGCCTCGTATAACGAGGTCCGCGCACGTCACGTTTTATCGCGGAATCAAGTAGCATCCAAACCAATCTAAGACCTCAGTTTCGGTTCGGTTGCTGGTTGATGCCTAGCCAAAAGCCCGCCAATGGCGGGCTTTTTTTAAAACGCGATCGGTTTCTACAGAGCCCGGAATCGAACCGTCACCTTCCCAAATTGGTCAACATTCTCTGACCAACCATTGAAGAATTCCCGTTTTCAAGAGTCGCGCGCAAGAAACCAGAGAATAAAACCATTGCCCGGCTTCCACGCAGTGGTCCTAAGGGAGTGAGATCATTTTCCGACGAGCTTGCATCGGGATGTTTCGAGCGATTGGAAAGCCTCGTCTCCCGGAATGGTCTCCTTCACGTCATAGTAGTCCCACTTCCCCTTCATTTTGTCCGGTGACTTGACTTGCACAAGATAAAGGTCATGCACCATTCGTCCGTCAGCGCGAATTTTTGCGTTGCGCGCGAACATGTCTTCGAGCGGCATTGATTTGAGTTTCTTCATGACGACGCCTGCATCGTCGCTGCCAGTGGATTGGACGGCTTGCAGATAGTTCGTCACTGCGGAATAGGCACCTGCCTGCACGAAATTGGGCATCTTTCCGAATTTGTCGAAGAAGCGCTTGCTCCACTGGCGTGATCTATCGTCCAGATCCCAATAGAACGGCTCGACCAGGATCATTCCCTGAGCTGCAGCAGCGCCGAGTGCGTTGACTTCAGTAATAGTGCCGACGAGCGGCACGATCGTTTGGGCGGGCGTTATATTGAAGTCTTTCGCAGCTTTAATCGAGTTGAGAAGGTCGGCGCCGGCATTTGCCAGCCCAATGACCTTGGCTTTGGAGCTTTGTGCCTGAAGCAGAAAGGAGGAAAAGTCGGTCGTGCTGATGGGATGATTTACGGTGCCCACGATTTTGCCACCGGATCGCGTGATGGCTCCGGAGGCTTCAGCGACAAGAGACTTTCCGAGCGCATAGTCCACAGCAACAAAGTACCACGTGTCGAGCCCGAGATTCTTGACGATGCGGGCCTGCCCGTTGGCGTAGGAGTATGTATCCCATGTATAGCTGATCGTATTCGGCGAACACTGCTCGTTGGTCAGGCGCGTTGAGCCTGAGCCGGTCACGATGAGCATTTTGTTCTTCGATTCGGCGACGCCTGATACGGCGAGGGCGACGCCGGAATTGATCGTGTCAGTGATGAGATCTACGCCGTTCGTGTCATACCACTGCCTGGCGATTCCGGAGCCGATATCGGGCTTGTTCTGATGATCGGCAGATAAAAGTTCGACGTTGAATGGTGGTTTGTTGGCGGCAACAAAGTCGTCGATCGCCATTTGAGCGGCTGTCACGGCGCCTTGACCAGCAAGGTCGGAGAATACTCCGGTCATGTCAGTGAGAACGCCGATCTTGACCACGCCATCAGAGATGGCGGTTTGCGCATACGTATTGCCATGGCTTGCGCAAAGTGTTGCTGTCGCAAGGACAGCGCTCAGAAATGCTCTCATGTAGTATCCTCCCTGGATATTTGTGATCGGAGCCCTGGCGACACGATTTGTCGTCTTATCTGGTCCCCTGATTATGTCGATTGGAACTATTCCGCGGCTTGGCCGTGCGGATGATTGCGCTGCAGGTGCCGTTTCGCCCATGTCGCCATCGCGCCCATCGTCGCTTGCGTCTCCGGAAGGAAAGGAAAGATGGTGTAGACGTGGACTGAATCTTCAACGAGCCGTAGTGTGACATCGACACCGGCACTTTTGGCTTGCTCGGCCATCCGGGTTGTATCGTCGAGCAGGACTTCGCCTTGGCTCGCAGTCAGGAACAGGGGGGGCAGTCCTTTCAGATCACCGAACAAGGGTGACACAAGAGGATCGGTTGGCTCGTGTCCCTGGAAATAGGACGCTCCCATGAAGGTTAGCAGGTCCCGGTTGGCTGCGGGATCATCTCCGTTGAACGCACGAACGCTTGGACCGGACAGGGTTAGATCGGTAAATGGCGCAACGGAAAGAATGCCAGCTGGCAACGGGTCGCCCGCAGTCTTGAGAGCGAGGGCCAGCGCAATCGCTAACCCACCTCCCGAAGATTCACCGGACAGAAGAATGGACGACGAAAGAATTCCGCGCGAAATTAGCGCGCGATACGCACAGATCGCATCGTCGATCGCCGCAGGATAGGGATGTTCCGGAGCGAGGCGGTATTCAACCGAGTAGCAGGTGCCATCGACCGCGTTTGCAAGCCGAGCAGCATATTCAATAGAACCCTTGGCGGAACCGATCAGATAGCCGCCGCCATGGAAATGCAGAACGACATTTCTTCCCTTTGATCCCTGTCCGGACACGCGCCACGCCTTTACGTCACCGAGTTCCAGTTCCTCGGTTTCGATATTGTCCGGAGCGGGAAAGTTCGTGGTCAAAAAGCGTTCATATGCGTCGCGGAGACCGTCATGTCCTCTCGCCACGTCCTCCGGCTGGAATGCGTATTTCCACATGTTAAACGCGCGCTGGCTCTCCGGACGCTGTAATTGCTTTCCTTCTCGCAAGCCGGTGACGTTGAGCACTTCTCCGGGAGGGCCTTCCACGGATTTAACAACATCGTAATCCCAAGCCAGGCCCCAACTGGTCTCGGCCATCGGGTCGATGCGCGCCATACCTTTCCAGCGGCCGTTGCGGTTGATCACGCGCTGCTGCTCGGTTTCATGCATCAGCTTTACGACGGCTCTTGCGCCCGCCTGAATGCGGGTCGTACGTGGCAACCGGCGGTGCTGATATTCGAGAAGTGCGCCGGGCACGTCATTTTGTTTCCGCGACAGGACGCGGGCGAGTGTCCAGGCATCTTCAATGCTCTGGCCCGCCCCGGCTGCAAGGAAAGGGACCATCGGGTGGGCTGCGTCTCCAAGCAGCGTGATCCGCCCCGAGGTCCAGTTATCGATTGGATCGCGGTAGTACATGCCGGTAATAAAGGCCGATCTGCATTTTTCAAGCATTGCGCGCGCTCGCGGTTCGGCATCCTCAAACGAACTCAGCATCTCGCTGATATCGCCATCCTCGGCCCACGACTCGCGATGCACTTCGCTCGCCGGCACCGATGCGAGAATGCTGTAGAGGTTCTTCGGTCGCACCCAATAGGTGATAAGAGTCCGGCCAGGACCGAACCAGTAGTTGCCTCGCTCTTCAAGGCCAAGGCCTTCGATATCCGCAGCGGGAATGAGCGACCGCCACATCAAAATGTTGGCAAAGTGCTTTTCCTCCTGGCCGCGCAACTGCTGACGCACAACCGAATGAATACCGTCACAGCCGATGACAGCGTCGGCGTGCAGGAACTCGCCGGACTGAAGACGAACTTCAACTTTATCAGCCGATTGGGAAATGCCATCGCAGCGCGCACCAAACCTCACGATTTCGCGCGGCAGCGCGTCGTACAGGATCTGAACGAGATCGGCGCGATGAATGTTGTACATGGGCGCGCCATAGCGCGACGCGGCCTCGTCGCCCAATGGGGCCTGATAGAGCATTTTGCCGGTGCGCAGGTCGCGATAGTCGTAAGATAAAGGCTTAACGCCCACATTTCGGATCGCGGTCTCAACCCCGATCTCCCGCAAGACGATGGCGGCGTTGCTGGCGATCTGAATGCCAGCACCGATTTCCGTCATGACCTCTGCTTGCTCCAGAACTGTCACGTCTATACCGTGATGCCGCAACGCTATCGCTGCTGTTAGTCCGCCAATGCCACCGCCAATAACAAGAACATGCATCTCCGATCCTCCCAACTTCCTTATTAAGCTATTTCACTTAATTTGAATGAGAGCCTCCTCCATGTCAAGTAAGCCTCGCGCGGCTTCCCGCGCGCCATCCTTGCAAACGAAAAATCAGATTAAAGAGGCTGCGCAGATGCTCTTTGCGCGGCACGGGGTGGAGGGTGTAACAGTCCAGCAGATTGTTGCCGCCGCGGGACAGCGAAATAACGCTGCTCTGCATTATCATTTTGGGTCTAAAGAGGAATTGATCCGCCAGCTTATTGTTGATGGTGCGGAGGTGCTCGAAGAACGCCGTCAAAATATGCTTCAGGCAATGGCAGCCCGGGGAGGGCCTGCGAGTATTCGAGAAGTCGTACTGATCCTTGTCATGCCTGTTGTGGAACTTGCTGATGATCCGCGGTGGCGTGGTTACATCCGCTTTACATCCAATCTGCAGGCGTCAGATCGTGAGACTTTACGGGCAGCGCTCAACAACAAATGGAATGCTGGCTATGTGGCTTGTTTCGCTCACTTGAAGCGAATGATTCCGCTGTCAGCGGAGCTGGTCGAGCAGCGCCTGACGGTCTTTGCGATTTACGCGAACGCTATTCTTTCTGCGCGGGAAGAGGCACTCGAAAAGCTGCGTTCCAGGAAAAACCGCCTGTGGGACAAGCGCTATACGATCGAAAATATCCTCGATACGTTGGAGGCGACATTAGTTTGCGCACCATCCGCGCAAACTATGTCGATGATGAATGGTTGATGGGGGCCTAGTTCTTTTTTTCACCGAGGGGCACAATCTCACTAGGGCGGGCTCTTATCCACGCCCGTTCGAAGTCTTACCAAGATCTGCCGTGCAATTGATGCCAGCGTATCGCAATTCTTTTTGACCTAAACAGCGACCACTAGAGAAGCAGGCAGGGGACTCGTTGTGCTCGCTTCTCGGCGTGTGCGTCGCGCGAGTTAAGAATTCGGCAGGTCTCGCCGGTAAACACGGCTTGGCAAGTAGAGAGTTGGCAGCGTCGTCCAAGTTGAACAACTCACGCAGTTGTCAATATTGGGGTCGTAACGCTCACGCTTGAAAAAAAATCTTGCAATAAGTGACGTCGATTCTAGAAACTGGAACGCTCCGATAGGCCACCTACGATAAAATCGGTTAGTTCCTCGGCCAGCTTTGAGAAATTACGAAAGCTCGCGCGCCCGTTGGATATTTCTTCCATGAAAGTATCGTCATCGAGATTAGCAAGCGTGAGAACGATCGCGTTGATCATGAACGCATAGCGCCAATAAAACTTCGGGCGGCTGACATCAGGACAGGCCTGCGCAAACGACTCAATAAATCTGGCTGCCATCGGAGCAAAGTGACGATCCAGAACCAGCTTGGTCATCTCTGTAGGCTCCAGGCGATGCTGCAGAATGATTTTTGCCAGAAGCTTGCTATCAGTTCGGTCTTGAAAGTATGGGACCAAGAACGCGCTTATTATCTCTCGCATCTTTGGTCTGGCCCTACTGGACTTCGCACGCTCCAGGATGGTGTCGAGCGCAACAATGCGTTCTGAATTGATCCGTTGTGAAAGGCGTTCGAGAACGGCCTGCGTCAAGCCGGCCTTGGATCCAAAATAATAGTTGATGCTGGCTAGATTTGCGTCCGCCTCAGCTGCGATCTCACGCACGGAGACATTCAAACCGCTTTTTGCGAACAAAGATTCCGCAGTATCCAGAATGCGGGTTCTTGAATCCTCGCCCTTTTTTGAGTTTCTCGCGACCATTAAATTCTCGACCCTGCCGGATGAACAGAACTAAGCCATTTCATTAAGAGAAGCCAGTTCGCCGGGAAAAGCTCGCTGGGAAATCGTTGAAATCCACTTCACCGGGTCTTGACGTCAGAGAGAGTTATTCTAAAATAGAACGCCGTATGAAACTACGTTTTATTGCTCGGAAGTTATAATTAGGAATAATTCCAGCTCGTTGCTGGAACAAGGCAAACACGCGGAGCGGCTGAATGATCATTGAAGATCCCTATTTTTATGAGCCCTTGAAAGGCCACGGTCTTCCCCATGATCCTTTTACCGGGATCATTGGGCCTCGCCCGATCGGCTGGATATCGTCGATGGATAAAGCCGGGCACCTCAATCTGGCGCCCTACAGTTTCTTCAATGGTTTCCAGTACAATCCTCACATTCTCGGTTTTTCCAGCACCAGCTGGAAAGATAGCGTCGCGAATGTTCAGGAGACCGGCGAATTTGTATGGAATCTCGCCACGATGGATCTTGCTGAAGCGATGAACGCAACCGCCGCTAGCGTATCGCGCGAGACCAACGAGTTCGAGCTTGCCGGCCTCACGCCAATTCCCAGCCGATCGGTTCGCGTGCCGCGCGTGGGCGAGAGCCGAGCTGCAATGGAGTGCAAGCTAATTGAAATTGTCGCGCTCAAAGATCTGGCTGGAAAAAGTGCCGGAGCGTGGCTTGTCATCGGTCAGGTCGTGGGCGTGCATATCGACCGTTCATTACTAAAGGACGGTATTTACCAAACCGCCGATGCGCGTCCGATCCTTCGTGCTGGGCGTCTCTCTGACTACGCAGTCATCAGCCCAAGCACCATGTTTGAGATGATACGACCTTAGCTGGTTGTCTGGAAGTGATGAGGCCACGCCTCAATCAAAAAGTGACATGGCGTGCTGAGTCCTGACTTGGCGCATCTATCACGATAGAACAGGAGCGAGGTCATGGTGCTGCATTGTAGGAAGCAGGCCGAGTGTTCCAGACAAGTTAACTCGCCAATGAGCGGTGATGTTACTGCTGACAGTAAGGCAGTCGAGCGTGCCAGGACAGTTGAGATCGACGCGCAAAGCTTGTTAACGACAAGTCTCGTTGAGTGGAAGAACTGGGATCTGTTCCGCCTGTTTTTCATCGTAGCTCGCTTGGGAAGCATGAACCGGGCAGCTATCCGATTGAAGCTGAGCCAGCCCACCTTGAGTCGCCGGCTGACTGAGCTTGAACTTGATCTCGGTGCTCCCTTATTCTTCCGGGATACGTCAGGAATAACGCTTACTCAGGAAGGCGAGGCGCTATACCGATCCGCCGGCCATATGATTCATGCCTTTGAAACATTTCAAAAGGAAGTCCGCGAAACCATTGTCAGCCGATCGTCGTTGGTGAAGATCTCTGCCTCAGAGGGATTGACAAAACATTGGTTACTTTCCCGGTTAAAACGACTGCGTGATCAGAACAAGCAACTTCAATTTGAGGTTTACACAACAGCCTCTCATCAAAGCCTGGCCGTCGAGGATCTTGATTTTGTTATCAGGATTGGAGATCCGGTCGATAATGAACTCATAGGAAAAAGGGTCGGTCAGATCAATTTTGGAGTCTACGCATCAAAGGAGTACCTGCAATCCAGAGGGGTGCCTCAATGCATTGCTGACCTAGCCAGTCATTCCTTGATCGGTCTAACGACTGATATTTCCGATCGCCAAAAGACCGGAGAGGGTTCTAGCCTGATAACGCATTTTCTTCATGCCGCAGAGTCAGATTGCGGGATTAGGTTATCGCAAGTCGCCGGTCAGGTTGCCGCGACAAGTATCGGCTTTGGCCTGGCGTTGCTTGCAGTGCCGTTCGCGGAAGCAGAGGGTTTAACAAGGGTCCTGCCCGGTGAAGTTACTTCGCTTGATGTCTGGCTTCTACGGCGGCGGGAGAGCGATCTCCGGAAGCAGACAAATGAAGTAAAGGCGTTTCTCGAACGCGAGTTCATTTTCTCCAGGGCGTGGCTCACCACAGGCGAGAATGAACTCGGTGCGACAAGCCACTGATCGATCCATCTCGTTTATTGCAATTCATGGAGTGCAGACAAATCTCGGCGCCGGCTGCTTATAGGCGGCGCCGGTATTGAGGGACTGGAATTGACCATTCGTGGAGCGGGCTACGGGGAGGAAAGAACCTTGTAAGTCCGCAAATGAACAGGATTAGCATGATTACCGGGATCGTATTCGTTCAAGCCAAGCCGAACCATCGCGATGCTGTTTTAGAGGAGTACAAGGCTGTTGTGCCTGAAGTCCTCAAGGAAAAAGGTTGCCTGGAATACTGTCCGTTAACAGATGGAAACTACGGGCCGCCCCAGTCTTTTTTGGGTGATGATACGTTCGCTATTTTGGAAAAATGGGAAACAAAAGAGGATTTTGAGGCCCACGTGACCTCAAAGCATATGCTGGCGTGCCGATCGAAGATCGTAGGACTTGTGGTTGACCGCACACTCTACTTCCTCTTTCCGGCGTAGTTTCGTTATTGAGCGTCAAAGTGGTGCATCGTTGTATACTGCTCGGCGGGGATGCGCTGAAGCTTTTGGCCAGTACCGAATTCGCGTTGCGCCTGTCATTCAAACGGCGATTCATCGGTGCGATGAGGACCTAATGTGGAAAGGTCTCTAAGCGCCCTTTTCCTTGATTGCACCTGCCCATAGCGAGCCGGGATTGAGCCGGTCCGGATATAGCTGAAGCATGCAATCATATAGCTCATTGGATGAGTGGGTGGTCTGACATAATGCGTCAAACGTCTCGATGTACCGCCTTGTCCTCTCAATATGAGATGGATTGCAATCTGGTTCTAACGGACCATGTCCAGCTACAACAAACTTGGGCTTCAGAGCTTCGATTTTATTCAGGGCTGACAGCCATTGCTTGCGGCCGTTGCTGTCGGATTCACCAAGATAGGGATGCGTTTCGTTGTAAATCGCATCACCCGAAACCACCAGGCCGATCGACGGTATATAAAGTGCTGTTGTATCATCCGTGTCCGTGTGCCCGGTATCTAGGATACGGCATTCGTGTCCTTCCAGCGCAAAGCTTTCGCTATTCATTTTGTCGGCAACTATCAATTCCTCTGCAATTTGACCTGGCCACCGGCGGCGCCAATTCGTCTCCATCATTTCAGGTTGAATCGTTCGGTGCATGGCCTCCACCACATTTGGTCTGGCCAGTATTCTCGCCTCGGGAAATTGATCTTGAAGAATCTTAAGGCCAAAAAAATGATCGGGATGGCCATGAGTGACATAAATCATTGCCAGACGCTTGCCACTGGATTTGATCCAGTCAGCTAGTTCTCGATTATGTTGTTCGCTAAGAAATGTATCTACCAGCAGCGCATCTTTAGTGCCCGTGACCAACGTTACAGCGTTGGTAACCCAGGTGAGCGCTTCCTTGCCGGGCGGAATCCCTTGCGTAGCGCTTTCGCGTTTTTTCACTAAAAGTTTCCACTCAAGTGCAGGTGTTGTTGCGTCAGCGGCCATGTCAGTGAACCCTGTTGATGTCTTATGATGAACAAGAGCGGTTTGGATATTTTCCGGGATGCTTGAAGCATAGACTTTGAAGCTGTAGAATGCCTCACACCTGCTATGATTTGAATTTCGCGGCACTCTCTGTACGAGTCATAATGATCAGGCCCTGCCTGTCATCTAACCAAGAACGCCGCAGAGCAAGCTCTGCGGTGCTTAAAGGTGCCTAAGACCGTTTGATAAGCATAACGACTTTGCCCCTCGCTCGCCCGCTGGCCATTACGTCGTAGGCTTTAGGCAGATCCGGAAGCTCGAATACCTGATTAACAATAGCCCTGATTTTTCCTGCGTCCACGATCCTCGCGATTTCGGCAAGTTGGCCGCCATCGGATCGCGTCAGGGGCCCGTGAAACTCCACTCCGTGCTCGGCCGCTGCCTGGCGGAAAGGCAAGCTATGTTTTGCTGTGTTGGCGGCAGCTTCTGGGGACTGCCCAAATTCAATCCAGGCTCGTTCATCGGAAACACGCCTCAATCCGACATAACGACCGCCTGGTTTGACGCTCTTGATCGAGGGAAGGACCAAATCACCGCATACCCCGTCATAAACAACATCATAAGGGCCGGCTTCCTGGAAACTCTGGGTCGCATAGTCCAGTGCGACATCAGCGCCGAGTGATTTGAGAAAATCCTGATTCCCAGCGCTGGCTGTAGCAGTGACCTTTGCGCCAATATGTTTTGCAAGCTGAATTGCAAACGAGCCGATCCCGCCCGCTCCGGCTTGAATCAAAAGGCTTTCGCCAGACTTCAGATTCGCCCGCTCGTAAAAACTCTGCCAGGTCGTCAGAGCTACGGTTGGAAGACTTGCAGCTTCTGCGTGGTTAGCGGTCTTCGGTTTGTGAGCCAACAGCCGGGCCGGCAACACCACTTTCTCAGCGTATGCACCATAGACGTTGGGGAGACGACCGTAGACTTCATCTCCGCGCTTGAAGTTCGATCCGGCTGGTGCTTCGAGGACGATTCCAGATATATCAAAGCCCATAACCACCGGAAAACCTGGTGGAAGCGCTGGGAAAAGGCCTTGCCGAATGACGACCTCAACCGGGTTTACGCCCGCGGCGTGAACCTCGACAAGAACCTCGTCGTCATTACGAATAGGCTCCGCAACGTCGCCATAGCCTACAACTTCGTTGCCACCAAATCCGGTTATAAATGCTGCCTTCATTTTACCTCTGCGCGCCTTGCGCTCTAGTTGAGTTACAGGAAATCTGCGAATGGATAGTCTTTGGAGTGAGCGTTCGCTGCGTTTGCATTCTCATTTGCGATCATGCTCTTATATTAGGGATGCTATTGTGCGCCTGCGGCGCCGGCTTCCTCGGTCAACAGGTGGTGACTGAACCACTCCCGCGCCTCCTTGCTGACGTGCAGGAAGTGCTCAGAGTACGGCGAGAAATGGTTGCCGGGGATGGTGACCAATTTTTTTGGTTCTCGCGCGCGGCTGAATGCGTCGAGCGCTAGATCCGGTGGTGCCAATTCGTCTTGCAGCGCGACGATCATCAGCAGCGGAGTTGGCGATATCCATTGCGCGAAGACTGCATTGTCGGTTCCAATCCACAAGTCAATGGAGCGGAGGGTTACCTCGTTTCGCCAGTTGGGAGCGATTGCCGCCTGCTTCATGAAATATTCGTATGCAGGCTTCCCTGGCATAATGCACAGATCGGTGGCGACGTCCGACACGGATTTTATCATTGCGGGGGCTTCACCAGAGAATCGCTTCTTCCGATCCTGATTGAGCGTCTCAAGAAAGGCATCCCGCTGGTCGGCGCGGACTCCGCGGATGAACGCTTCAAAGCCGCTGATAGCGGGAATTTGTGAGACAACGCATTTGACCCGTCTATCGTGCGCAGCGACGTTAAGAACGTGACCGCCGGAATAGCTCGTTCCAAATATTCCGATCCGATCGCAATCGATGTCGTTGCGAAGGGACAGATATGTAATCGCGTCCCGATAACCGATGCGTTGAATCATGGGATCCGCCTCCTGCCTTGGCGCGCCCTCAGATTCGCCGAAGTTGGCATTGTCAAACGCTAGTACCGCAAACCCGATCGACGCAAAGTTCTCGGCAAACTTCATAATCGATCCTTCTTTCACGCCAGACATTCCCGGCGCCATGACGATCGCAGGCAGGGAGCGTGACCCTTTCGGCCTGACGATGATGCCGCGCAATGTCACTCCACAGGAAAGAAAAGCCACGGCTTCGTGGTCTAAGCTAACGTTCGCAGCTTCTTTTCGTGGGTCAATCGCGCCCATGTTACTTGCGGCGTTCATTGTTTGTCTCCTTACACAGCCTTGCTGCTGAATGCAGTCTGAAGTGGGATGAGCACTAATGGCTTGTGGAATGAAACTTATTAACCGTTAACAACACCGGCCCAATCCAACAAATATGAAGGATGGTTCTCCTGTTTTGCGACAAGTGCCGGCGCGATGATGGCGCACTGAGCGTGCTAGCGTGGCTCACGGATTGGGCACCAGAATGGATCGAAACGGTTCATGATCAGCATGACCGAAAGCAGATAATAATGGAATGCCGTTGACGCGCGGCCGGGAAATGCTCCCGCCGTCGTTCAAGTGCGAAAAACAATCCAAGGGTAAAACGGGAAACGACAAACAAAGGGAGAGCAGCATGATAGCTGTTGAACGCAATAATGGTTTTTCTTGTGTTTTGAAAACGACAACTCGCCGGATAGCGGTCGTCATTTCGAGTCTTGTCTTGACGGCCGCCTTTAGCGCGTTTGCATCAGCAAAAGACAAGTATTCTCCCGGTGCCAGCGACGTCGAAGTCAAGATCGGCAATACGATGCCATACAGTGGCCCGGCATCAGCTTACGGCGTGGTTGGCCGGACAGCAGCGGCTTACTTCAAGAAAATCAATGAAGAGGGTGGTGTTCGAGGTCGCAAGATCAACTTTATCTCGTATGATGACGCCTATTCGCCGCCGAAAACTGTAGAGCAGGCTCGCAAGCTGGTCGAGAGTGATGAAGTGCTGTTGATCTTCGGATCTCTCGGGACGCCGACGAGTGCCGCTATCCAGAAGTATATGAACGTGAAGAAGGTGCCACAACTGTTCGTCGGCTCGGGGGCGACGAAATGGAATGATCCGCAGAACTTTGGATGGACCATGGGTTGGCAGCCATCTTATCAAAGTGAAGCGCGGATCTATGCACAGTATCTGCTCAAGAATAAGCCGGATGCAAAGATTGCCGTATTTTTCCAGAATGACGACTACGGAAAAGATCTTTTAAAAGGCCTGAAGGATGGGCTCGGCACAAAAGCATCAGCAATGATTATCGCTGAGGAAAGTTATGAAACGTCCGAACCATCGATCGATTCTCACATCGTTAAGCTGAAGGCAACAGGTGCCGATGTCTTTCTGAATTTCACCACACCGAAGTTTGCAGCGCAGGCGATCAAGAAGATTGCTGAGATGGGATGGAAGCCAACGCACATTTTGAGCGCTGTCTCTGCCTCGGTAGGGACTGTCTTGAAGCCAGTGGGATTTGAAGCAGCCCAGGGCATCATTTCGGCGAACTATCTCAAGGATGTTTCGGACCCGCAATGGAAGAACGATCGAGGAATGAATCAGTTTCTGGAATTTATGGCCAAGTATTTCCCTGAAGGCGATACGCTCGATGGCATGGCGGTCGCCGGGTATGGCATTGCCCAGACGATGGTTCGGGTTCTGGAGTTGTGCGGGGATGATCTCACGCGTGAAAATGTCATGAAGCAGGCATCCAGCCTGAACGGCTTTCGCACGGAAGTGTTGCTGCCCGGGATAACGATGAATACGTCCCCGAACGATTATGCTCCACTCAGTTCATTGCAACTTATGACGTTTAGAGGAGCGAGATGGGAGCTGTTTGGCGAGGTCTTTAACAGCGAAGCAAGCAATTAGCAGTTCTCCCATCCCTGCGGCTTTTGCCGCAGGGATGGGAAGGAGAGACCTTTTACCTCACTAGGGGTCTGGCAACCGATCGCGACATTCACAGCAATTACTCCGTTGCCCCTCTAGCCACCGAGCTTAGCCAGATTTAGCGAGGAATTGTTCCGAAGCGGACCGTAACGTCGCGCGCAATCGGTTGGGGTTTTTCATTCGCCAAAGGGGAGCTTAGATAGGTCAGTTAGCTTGACCTACGGAATTCTGCTTCGCCGCGAACCAGAATGATGCTCACTGCGCATCACAATGAGACTCCACAGGTTGGTATTTACATATCTATTAATGGTTGATATATACCAATCGAATCGAAACGGGGAATGACGCAGGATGGCTGAAACTATCGATTTGTCGGTTCTGTGGGAAAACGCATCCGTCGCGGTGCGGTTGGTGCAGATTGCCGCATACAAGGACTTTGAAGAGAACGCGCGGCGATTTGGTCAGGCACCACGTTATTACGGACTGCTGGGGATGATTGAAGCAAATCCCGGTCTGTCTCAGACGCAGCTCGCAGGATATTTGCATCTTGTGCGCGCAAGTATCGTTCCGATCCTTGATAAGTTATCGGCTGACGGTCTTGTTGAGCGCCGTTTGGACCCGAAAGATAAGCGGGTCCGCCGATTGTGGCTGACGCCCAATGGGAGAAAGCTGATGTCGAAGCTTTCCGTAGTAGCCCAACAGCACGAAACAAGAATGTTCGCGGGTTTTTCGAAAGGAGAGAAGCAAGCGCTGCTGCAGCTCTTGAAGCGCGCCAATGCCAATCTTTCCAGAAGTCACGAAGCACTAGAAAGCGTTGCCTAGCCCCTCGCGATGGATACTGAATGGGCGGCTTAATAGGGAAAAGCGACTACCGGCGTGAATTGCCGATCTTCAATCTAAGTAACAGCCGCAAAGGCGAATAAGTAACGGGGAAATGTCATGAGTTTGAAGGGTGCCGGGAACGGCTCGTTGTCTTCATTGACGGTGTATGAGCTTCTGCTCCGCGGAGCTAAAGGCGATCCAAATTCGCCTGCGATTACTTACATTGAGGATGCTGACAAGCTCTCGACGGTCAGGCTGACGCGCGGTCAGTTTATCGCGCGGCTTCACCAGATGATTCATTTTTTTCGCAACCTAGGTATCGAGCGTTCCGACGTCATCAGCATTCTTTCTCCCAACGTTCCGGATGCAATGATCGCATTTTATGCTGCGGAGACAGTTGGAATCGTAAACCCGATCAATTTCCTGCTTCGTCCGGAAGAAGTCGTGGCGATGGTGCAGGCGGTGAAGTCCAAGGTCTTGATAACGATCGGACCAGAGGCGCCCGATCTTTGGAAGGCGGCTGAGTATATTAAGGCTCATGCACCTTTGCTTGAGCATGTTGTGACGATCGGAAGGGCTGCTGGGGAAGCGATCTCGTTTTTGGGAGCGCTTGAGGGGTGTTCAACCGAAGCGCCCTTGGCGAGTGCGTTGCCGGCTGCTGACGATATCGCGGCCTATTTTCACACCGGGGGCACGACGGGTTCCCCAAAAGTCGCGCTGCATACGCATCGGAACCAGGTGTTTTCGGCTGAGGCCCTGGCCAATAGTTGGGAGTTCGATTCCAGTACACGAGCGCTTAACGGTCTTCCGATCTTCCACGTCGCCGGTTCGTTGCTGCTTGGGCTGTCGCCGCTTGGTCGTGGTGGGGAAGTCATTCTACCGACCTATACCGGATTCCGAAATCCGAGGGTCATTGCAAATTACTGGCGCATTATTGACGGACTCAAAGTCACTGTGGGTGGGGGTATCCCGACAACTTTGGTGTCGCTGCTCGACACGCCCGTCGGTGATGCGGACATCAAATCACTGAAGTTTCTAATGACCGGCGGAACGTACATGCCGCCTGCGATCGGAGTAGCTCTCAAAGAGAAGCTGGGGATCGAGACTCGTCAGCTCTACGGCATGACTGAAACGGCGGGGCTGATCGCCGCGTCTCACCATTCCAGCGCGGTTGATCCCAATTCGATTGGAGAAGTAATCGAAGGGGCCGAGGTGCAGGTTCGCGAGTTCGGCAAAGACGGCGATCTTGGGCAAGCGGTGGCAAAGGGAAAAACCGGCGTTCTGGTTACCCGCGGTCCGCATGTTTTCCCTGGTTACCTGTCGATGCCGGTGCAACCATTCACGAAGGATGGCTGGCTGATTACCGGTGACATTGGACTTTGCGGATCGAACGGCCGGATCGTCGTTACCGGGAGAGCCAAAGACGTCATCATCCGTAGTGGGCATAATATTGATCCGGCTATCATCGAAGAGGCAGCCGGGAAACACATTGGCGTCGGAATTGCTGCCGCTGTCGGCATGCCGGATACCTATGCGGGGGAAGTGCCGGTCGTCTACCTGACACTAGCGAGTGGCTCGAACGCTTCGCCCACAGAGCTTATGGCGCATCTCGCCGACAATGTGCCGGAGCCTCCTGCGCGCCCGCGACACATATTCATCATAGACGAGATGCCGACGACAGCAGTTGGCAAGATCGACAAGACGGCTCTGCGGCGTGACGCAACGCGACGGGCCGTCCAGGCGGCATTGGCGCCCTTGCCCTTACTGGAGGGAGAGGAAACCGAAGTTCGGGTCCGTGAGGGTGAGGGAGGCCGGCTCACGGTGACGATCCTGACCTCGCACCATCGCCACGAATTCGAGGCTCAAACAGAAGTCATCAACAAAACCTTGGAGCGGTACGGATTTGCGCACGAGGTAGTCAGCCTCTAGCGGTCGTCTGTCTCAGCCATGTTTGCGATGCGCTCAGGCGCGAAGCAGCGCAGCACCTTGGAAGATAAGAATGTTGAAGCTTTATCATTGCATGGGCTCACGCTCATTTAGAGTCTTGTGGGCGCTTGAGGAAGCGGGGGTGCCTTACGAATTGCTCGTCGTGCCTTTCCCGCCCCGAGCGATGCACAAGGGGTATCACGGCATCAATCCGCTTGGGACGGTTCCGGCTTTCTTTGACGGAGATCGTCTGATGACAGAGTCTGCGGCGATCTGCCAGTACATAGCGGCGCGCTATGCTCCCGAGAAGCTGGCTGTAGCGGTTAACGAGCCCAGCTATTCCGCCTACCTCAACTTCATGCATATGGGCGAGGCGACGCTTACGTTTCCGCAAACGATCTTCTTTCGATACTCGGAACTGGAACCGCCCGAAAAACAGCAGCCGGTGGTCGCAAATGATTATCGCATGTGGTTTGCCTCGCGATTGAAGAATGCGGCTGACCTGCTCCCCTGAATCGCCCCCGATTATAAGTTAGGGTTCTGTTCTCCAATCGAGGAGACGGACGATGCGTAA
>NZ_JBXAFS010000030.1:0-26186 GCF_058793355.1 Afipia sp. MLSD5-FHT05B12 | reverse complement strand
CGGGCTCGCGCTTCGCGCGCCCCGGAACGACGGAGGGAGGAAATCGCGCTGCCGGTCAGGCTTCGGCGCATCCCGGATTGACGGGTAGAGAAAATCGCGGCGCCTTATTTTCCCGCCGGCTTCGCCTTGCGGCCATCCTGAATCGCGCGTCACACCTTTTCCGGTGTCAGCGGCATGTCGATGCTGGTGACGCCTTCTTCGGACAATGCATCGAGCACAGCGTTGACGATGGTCGCGAGGCTTCCGGCGCAGCCGGCTTCGCCGCAGCCCTTGGTGCCGAGCGGGTTCGAGGTCGCAGGCGAGGGATGGCTGCCGAGCGCCATCGGCGGAATGTCGCCGGCGCGCGGCAACGCATAGTCCATGAACGAGCCCGTCACCGGCTGGCCGTTGTCGTCGTAGGTCACGCATTCCATCAGCGCCTGACCGATGCCTTGCGCGACGCCGCCATGAATTTGCCCGGCCACGATCATCGGATTAACCACGGTGCCGAAATCGTTGACGCCGCTGTAGCCGACAATCCGCACGTTGCCCGTATCGGGATCGACCTCGACCTCGGCGACATGGCAGCCGTTGGGGAATGTCGAGGGTACGCCCTGCACGGTGTGATCGACGTCGAGCGAGGAGGGCACGCCCTCGGGCATTTTCGAATCCCGCAGCTTCGCGGCCAGGTCCATGATGCCGATGCCGCGGTCGGTGCCGGCAATCGTGAAGCGCCCGCTGGCGAATTCGATGTCACCTTCGGAAGCTTCCAGCACATGCGCCGCCGCCTGCTTGCCTTTCTGGATGGCCAGCCTGGAAGACTCGACGATCGCCGCGCCGCTGGCGGTGATCGAACGCGAACCGCCGGTGCCGTTGCCGGAATGAACGATGTCGCTGTCGCCCTGCGTCAGCTTGATCGCGTCGAACGGCACGCCGAGCTGCGCCGCGAGCACCTGCGCGAACGGCGTGGCATGACCCTGACCATCGTCGAGCGTGCCGGTGATGAGCCTCACCGTTCCATCCGCTTCGAACACGATCTTGCCGAGTTCGGCACTCGGCGGCGCTGTGACCTCGAGATATGAGCCGACGGCGATGCCGCGCAGTTTGCCGTGCTTGCGGCTTTCTTTCTTTCGCTTGGCGAAGCCCGCGACATCCGCCTGTTCGACAGCTTTGCTGAAAACGCCGGGGAAGTCGCCGCTGTCATAGGTCAGGCCATTCGCGGCCGCGTAAGGAATCTGCGCCGGCTTGATGAAGTTGCGCCTGCGCATGGCAAGGCGGTCGATGCCCGTCTCATCCGCGGCGCGGTCGATCAGCCGTTCCATGAAGTAATTGGCTTCCGGGCGGCCTGCGCCGCGATAGGGGCCGATCGGCGTGGTGTTGGTCAGCACGCACTTGATGTCGACGCCGATCAGCGGCATGCGGTAGACGCTATTGATATTCTTGGCGATGTTGAGCGACAGCGGCAGTGGTGCGACGCGCGTCATGTACCCGCCGAGATTGCCGTAACCGCGCACGCGCACGCCGAGGAATGCGCCATCGGCGGCGAGAGCGAGTTCGCAATGCACGTCCTGCGCGCGGCCATGGCTGTCGGAGAGAAAGCTGGTCGAGCGCTCGTCAGTCCATTTCACCGCACGGCCAAGCTCCCGCGCGGCGTGCAGGATGCAGATGTATTCGGGATAGTTCGCGTTCTTCATGCCGAACGATCCGCCGACATGATGCGTGCGCAGATGGACCTTGTCGTTCGGCACGTTCAGCGTTTTCGCCAGCGACGCGCGGTTGCCGGCGACGCCCTGCGTCGCCACTTCGATGGTGAAGCGTTGCGTCTTTTTGTCGTAGCTCGCGAGCGCCGCGCGCGGTTCCATCGCGACGACCGCAACGCGCGTGTTGATGACACCGAGGCTCGTGACATGCGCCGCCTTGGCAAACGCGGCATCGAGCGCGGCGTCGTCGCCGGAATGAAAATCGAGCGCGACGTTGTTCGGGATACCGTCGTAGAGCAGCGGCGCGCCGGGCTTCACGGCGTCCTCTGCGCTGGTGATTGACGGCAGCGGCTCGATATCGGCCACGACCGCTTCTCCGGCGTCGCGAGCCTGCGCCAGCGTTTCCGCCACGACGAACGCCACCGGATCGCCGACGAAGCGCACCTTGTCGGTCATCAGTGGCAGGCGGTTGGTTTGAAGCAGCGGCGAACCATCACGGTTCTTCATCGGCAGGCCAACGGTGAAGGGATTGTATCCGGCGGTTGCGAGGTCCTTGCCGGTCCATATGCCGAGTACGCCGGGCATGGCGCGCGCGGCCTCCGTATCGATACCTTTGATGACGCCGTGGGCGTGGGTGCTGCGCACGATCCAGGCATAGGCCTGGCCGGGCAGACTGATGTCGTCGGTGTAGGTTCCCTTGCCCCGCACCAGCGTATCGTCTTCCTTGCGCCGGACAGGTTGGCCGATTCCGAATTTTTGCAGTGCGATATCGTTCTCGGCCGCGATACCGGATGGATGATCAAGCATTGGGGAAATCCGCGAAAAAGACGATCTGACACGGGAAATGAGGGCGTCCCGCCGGGCCGAGTCCTGAAATAGGTCAGCAAAACCAGAACCGCAATGTCCGAAAGGACATGCTCCGGTTGCGCCGCCGCCGCACGCTGTTAGACTTTGTTTGAACAGAGTTCGCGGCGCGGGATTCCTGCGCCGCAGAGGGGATTGCATGAACGAGGACGTGCGGTTGCACGACGGTCGGGAACCGTCTGTCAACCCGCAAGCAGCGACGGCCGAGGAGGCGCACGGACGCGGGGAGCCCCGCGTTCACGGCGGACCTGCGGCCTATGCCGCGCTCGATCTCGGAACCAACAACTGCCGTCTGCTGATTGCGCGCGTTTCGAACGACGGCTTTCGCGTGATCGACTCGTTCTCGCGCATCATCCGGCTGGGCGAGGGCATCTCGACCACGGGCCGTATCAGCGATGCCGCCATTTCCCGCGCGGTCGGCGCGCTGAGCGTCTGCGGCGACAAGATTCGCGCCAAGGGCGCGAGGCGGCTGCGCACCATCGCCACCGAAGCCTGCCGCGCCGCCGACAACGCCGACGCGTTTCTCGACCTGATCGCGCGCGAAACCGGCATCAAGCTTGAAGTCATCGACCGCGAGACGGAATCGACGTTGGCGGTGATCGGCTGTTCGCCGCTGCTCGACGCCCGTGCGAAAGGCGCGATCCTGTTCGACATCGGTGGCGGCTCGACCGAGGTGGTGCGGATCGAACGTCCGGCGGACGAGCCGCATGCGCCTCCCTTGAAGGGGCCGTGGATTTCACTGCCGCTCGGCGTGGTCACGCTGGCTGAGCGGTTCGGCGGAACGCATGTGACGCGCGAGTCCTATGGCGCGATGGTCGATGAGGTCGCGCAGCATCTTGCGCCGTTCGCTGCGAGCCACGGCCACGATCTGTGCGGCATGCATCTGCTCGGCACCTCCGGGACTGTGACGACGGTGGCCGGCATTCATCTCGGTCTTTCCTACTACGATCGGCGCAGGGTCGATGGTTTGTGGATGAACGATGCCGACATGGACCGCGCCATCGCACGGCTGCGCGGCATGACTTACGAAGACCGCGCGCGGAATGCGTGCATCGGCACCGAGCGTGCCGATCTTGTGCTTGCCGGATGCGCCATTCTTGACGCGATCCGCAAGGCGTTTCCGCTGCCGCGCCTGCGTGTCGCCGACCGCGGCCTGCGCGAAGGCATGCTGGTGGAAATGATGCGGGCCGATGGTGCGATCCAGGCCTGCTAAATCCGCTCGGATGTCGTGACGGCGCGGCGGAAACGTCGTAAGGGGTGCGTGAGCGTCCCTTGGGATCGTCATCCTGAGGTGCGAGCACTTGCGAGCCTCGAAGGATGGCGGCATTGGATGCCGTCGCCCTTCGAGGCCTTCGCTTCGCTACGGCACCTCAGGGTGACGGCGCGCCGCGCGTCCATTCAAGGCCGTCGACCTTAGCATCTGGAATCTGCTCCCATGGCGAAAGATACTACCGGACGGCTGCATGTGACGGTGAAGAGCGGCGGCAAGCGCAAGCTGTCGTCGAAACTCTGGCTGGAACGTCAGTTGAACGATCCGTATGTCACGCAGGCCAGGCGTGACGGGTTTCGTTCGCGTGCCGCGTACAAGTTGCAGGAGATCGACGACAAGCATCGATTCCTCAAGCGGGGGCAGGTGGTGATCGATCTTGGCGCCGCGCCCGGCGGCTGGAGCCAGATCGCGGCGAAGCGCGTCGGCTCGCTGGAAGGCAAGGGCAAGGTCGTCGCCATCGATCTTCTGGAAATGCCGGAGCTTCCCGGCGTGACCTTCGCGCAGATGGATTTCCTCGATGAACACGCGCCTTCGAAACTCCGCGCCATGATCGGCGGCGGCGCGGACGTTGTGATGTCGGACATGGCCGCCAACACCACGGGCCACCGCAAGACGGATCAGTTGCGCATTATCGGTCTGGTGGAGAGCGCGGCAGACTTCGCCTGCGAAATCCTCAATCCCGGCGGGACTTTTCTGGCGAAGGTGTTTCAGAGCGGCGCGGAGGCGGATTTGCTGGCCCAGCTCAAACGGGATTTCACCACCGTGAAGCATGTAAAGCCCGCCGCCAGCCGGCAGGATTCATCCGAGCGTTACGTGCTGGCACTCGGATTTCGCAGGGATAACGCGCGGACTGAAGCGTAATCTCTCCACCGGTCGTCCCCGCGAAGGCGGGGACCCATACTCCCTGCGTTTACGACGTGTGAGAGATGCTGGAGCGATCTCTCTGTGTTGACCGCTACATTCGGTGGTTTTGGGTCCCCGCCTTCGCGGGGACGACGATTGTGGGTATTTACCCCAGCTTCTGGTCGCGTGCGTCCTGCGTCGATTCCGCCGCGGCCGCTTCCGCCGCTTTCGGACCTTCCACCTCTGGCACCCGATGGCCCGAGATTTCGTGACCTGCATCCTCGGGCAGTTTCCAGAACGAGTAGGCCGACAGCGCCGACAGCACGGCGACAATCAGGAACGCCGGCCAGAAATCGCCAGCGCTGAGTTCCACCGAGTGGTTTGCCGCCATCGTTGCCTCGACCGCGAACGCGCCGACCGCGACTCCCGCCGAAATCGCAAGCTGCTGGTTGACGCTGACCAGCGTCGTCGCGCGGCTCATTTCGCCGGGCGTGACTTCCGCGTAGGCCAGGGTGTTGATCGCTGTGAATTGCAGCGAGCGGAAGAAACCGCCGACCACCAGAATGATCATGATCAGCAGCAGCGGCGTGGATGGGGTGAACAGGGCGCAGGCGGCGAGAAAGAACGAACTCACCACCGCGTTGATGACCATGATGTTGCGGAAGCCGAAGGTGCGGATGATCCGGGCGGCCAGCGTCTTCATGCCGAGCGCGCCGACCGCCGAGGCGAACGTCACCAGCCCCGACTTGAACGGCGAGAGACCGAAGCCGACCTGCATCAGGAGCGGCAGCAGGAACGGCAACGCGCCGATGCCGAGGCGATACATGAAACCGCCGGTGAGGCTGGCGCGCAGGGTCGGATGCCTGATGAGCGTGAAATCCAGCACCGGCGATGCGGTGCGTTTGGCATGATGCAGATAGAGACCCATGCTTATCGCGCCGCCCACGATCAATCCGACGACGATTTGCCATGGCAGCAGCCCAAGGCCGGCCACGGAGAGGCCAAAGGCGAGACCAGCCACGCCCAATCCTGCAAGGACCAGCCCGGTAACGTCGAAGCGTTCGGGATTCTCGCTCTTGATCGGATCGATGTATTTCAGCGCCATCCAGATGCCGAGCAGGCCGATCGGGATGTTGATCAGGAAGATCCAGTGCCATGAGAAATAGGTGGTGATGAAACCGCCGAGCGGTGGGCCGATCACGGGACCGATCAGTGCGGGCACCGTGACCCACGCCATCGCGTTGACCAGCGCGCTCTTGTCGATGGAGCGCAGCAGCACCAGCCGCCCGACGGGTGTCATCATCGCGCCGCCGATGCCCTGGATGATGCGCGCGATGACGAAATCGGTGACGGACGTCGACAGGGCGCAGCCGATCGAGCCCACCATGAATACGCCGATGGCGACGCTGAACACGGCGCGCGCGCCGAAGCGGTCGGCGGTCCAGCCGCTCGCCGGAATGAACACGGCGAGCGAGAGCAGGTAAGACGTGATCGCGAGTTTCAGCGTCAGCGGGCTGGTGCCGATATCGGCGGCGATGGCCGGCAGCGAGGTCGCGATCACCGTGGAATCCATGTTCTCCATAAAAAGAGCACAGGCCACGATCAGCGGTATCAGGCGTTCCTTCTGCATCGGCTCTGCTGTGTGGAAGGATTTGAAGAAAAGGCGGGCGAAAAGAGAACGATCCCTGATAGGCCAGTCTTGGGCAGCGGGGTCAATAAACTCGTCGTGAAACCGGCCCTGTAGGGAAAAGACCGTTTCCAGATAGCCTTTTGCAGATGTCCCATGCGCAAAAACCTCTGATTTTCGCGCGAAATGCTTTGAAACGTCATGGGGGCATGCTATCGACCACCGCCAACCCCACTGATGGGCTTCGATTCGAGCGACGTGTCAGCGATCGCTCGATTTTGCACATCCTGAGGTTTTTACCGCAGCCACAGGCTGCCGAACGGAGTTGGCAATGGCAAAGCAGTTGGGTCAGGGTATTCGCGAAGCGTTCACATTCGACGATGTGCTGCTGAAACCCGGTTTGTCCGACATCATGCCGTCCGACGCCGATGTCCGTACCCACCTGACCCGCGCCATCCCGCTCAATATTCCGATCATCGCCTCGGCGATGGACACCGTCACCGAGGCTTCCATGGCGATTGCGATGGCGCAATCGGGCGGCATCGGCGTGATCCACCGTAATTTCGAAGGCGATGGTCAGGCCGCGCAGGTGCGCCTGGTGAAGAAATTCGAATCCGGGATGGTGGTGAATCCGTTGACCATAGGTCCCGATGCCAAACTGGTCGACGCGCTGACGCTGATGAAGGATCACGGCATCTCCGGCGTTCCGGTCGTGACCGGCGCAGGTCCCGGCAAACCCGGCAAACTCGTCGGCATTCTCACCAACCGCGATGTGCGTTTCGCCACCGACCCGGAGCAGAAAGTCTCCGAACTGATGACGCATCAGAACCTCATCACGGTGAGGGAAGGCGTCAGCCAGACCGAAGCCAAGAAGATGCTGCATCAGAACCGCATCGAAAAGCTGCTGGTGGTCGATGAGCAATATCGCTGTGTCGGCCTCATCACCGTGAAGGATATGGAAAAGGCGGTGGCCTATCCGCTCGCGTCGAAGGATGCGCAGGGACGGTTGCGTGTCGCCGCCGCCACCACGGTTGGGGATGCCGGTTTTGCGCGTACCGAGCGGCTGATCGAGGCGGGAGCCGATGTCATTGTCGTCGATACCGCGCACGGTCACTCCATGCGGGTGCTCGAAGCGGTCAATCGCATCAAGCGGCTGTCGAACGCCGTGCAGGTTATCGCCGGTAACGTCGCGACCACAGAAGCCACGCAGGCGTTGATCGATTCCGGCGCGGACGCGATCAAGGTCGGCATCGGGCCGGGCTCGATCTGCACCACGCGTATTGTCGCTGGCGTCGGTGTGCCGCAGCTCACCGCGATCATGGACTCGGTGGAAGCGGCGAAGAAGGCGAACATTCCGGTGATCGCCGACGGCGGCATCAAGTATTCCGGCGATCTCGCCAAGGCGCTCGCTGCCGGCGCGGACGTCGCGATGGTCGGCTCGCTGCTGGCGGGCACCGACGAGACGCCGGGCGAAGTGTTCCTGTGGCAAGGCCGCTCCTACAAGGCCTATCGCGGCATGGGATCTGTGGGTGCGATGGCGCGGGGTTCCGCCGACCGCTACTTCCAGCAGGACATCAAGGACACACTCAAGCTCGTGCCGGAAGGCATCGAAGGACAGGTGCCTTACAAGGGGCCGGTTGCCAACGTGCTGCATCAGCTCGCCGGTGGCCTGCGCGCCGCGATGGGCTATGTCGGCGCAAAGGACATTCAGGATTTCCACGCCAAGGCGGAATTCGTCCGCATTACCGGCGCGGGCCTGCGCGAGAGCCACGTTCACGACGTCACCATTACCCGCGAAAGCCCGAACTATCCGGGCGGCAGCTAAACTGGTGTCCTGAATCCGAAGTTCGCTTCATTTCGCAGCACCTTCCGTAGCGAACTTCGGATTCGAAAGGACACCAGCAATTATAAATTCTAGTGTGGCTTTGGTTCGCAAGTCCGCAAAAGAACGTGCTGCAAAAGGATGCGGACTTGCGAACCGCCACACTAGTTGTCCAATTTCGGCCCCAACGGCCTGTCAAAACGCGCTACACTTGCGCGGCTTTTCTGTTGCTGCGCGCAACATGACCGCGCTCGTTCAGGCGCGCCCCTCGCTTATTGAATCGGCCGGTCCCGGCCGTAAAGCTCAACATTTCAGAAAAGAAGAACATCATGGTTGACTGGACAGACGACAGGATTACCGCGCTCTCCGATCAGGATCTGAAGAACCTGCTGGTCAACGCAGAACGAAAGTCGGTCGCGGATGTCGTGGCGAAGTGCCAGACCGAACTGGAGAAGCGCAATGCCGCCAAGCCGCGCAAGGCGTCGAAGCCGCGCTCGGAGCTGAAGGAGTTCGAGCACACGGTGTCGGAACAGCTTGCCGAGGTCGGCAAGGAGATGGCGGCAAAATACGATCTGTCCGAGGAGACTGCGAAAGCGAGGTCCGAGGGCGTGAAGGGTTTCAAGGCGCACCGGCTGCTGGATTCAAAAGGCTATGCCAAGCTCGGCGGCATGCAGCGCGACGGTTCGGTCGCCATCGAGCGCTATATTTCCTATCGGCGCGGTGACAGCACGGCCTATCTCGGAGTGTTTCTTCTCAAGGATGCACCGGCGGAAGATCACGAGTTCCATGTGATCGCGCCACAGGCATTTCTCGACGGCGGCAAGCCGGTCGCCGAAATCCGCCCGACCGCCACGGACAAGCAGAAGCAGCCAGCGGACCGCGGTTTGTCGTTCAAGGATTTGCAGAGCGCTGCATTGGCTTTCGACAACGCGCTGGCGAAACTGACGGCCTGACCTGTCAGCGTCACTTACCGGATCAATCTTGTTTTAAACGGGAGAGCGGCATGGATGCCATGCCGCTCCACGCGCGCGTGGCAATGCGCGGTTCTCTCGGCTAAATAACGCTCACGTTCATAAACCGAGGAAACATCATGTCCCAGTCAGCCAAGCGTATCGTGCTCGCGTCCCGTCCCGTCGGCGAACCGAAGCCGAGCGATTTTCGCCTCGAGAATTATCCGGTGCCGGCGCCGGGCGATGGACAGCTTTTGCTGCGCACGATCTGGCTGTCTCTCGATCCCTACATGCGCGGACGCATGAGCGACGGGCCGTCGTACTCCGCGCCGGTGCCGATCGATGGCGTAATGGAAGGCGGCACGGTCGCCGAGGTGATTGCGTCGAACAATCCCGGCTTTGCCAAGGGCGACATCGTGCTCTCACACTCGGGCTGGCAGCAGTACGGCCTGTCGGACGGCAAGGGACTGCGCAAGGTTGACCCGAAGATCGCGCCGATCTCGACGGCGGTGGGTGTGCTCGGCATGCCGGGCATGACGGCGTACACGGGCCTGCTTGAAATCGGCAAGCCGAAGGCGGGCGAGACCGTGGTGGTCGCGGCTGCGTCGGGCGCTGTTGGTTCGGCGGTCGGCCAGATCGCGAAGATCAAGGGCGCGCGCGCTGTCGGCATCGCGGGCGGCAAGGACAAGTGCGACTACGTCAAGAACGAACTCGGCTTCGACGAGTGTCTCGACCATCGCGATCCGGACCTGAAGGCCAAGCTGAAGGACGCGTGCCCGAAGGGCATCGACGTTTACTTCGAGAACGTCGGCGGCAAGGTGTTCGATACGGTGTTTCCGCTGCTGAATCCGTTCGCGCGGATTCCGGTGTGCGGCCTGATCGCCGACTACAATACCATTTTCGGCAAGGACACGCCGACGCCGCCCTGGGCGAATTCGATCATGCGCGCCATTCTGGTGAAGCGCCTGACGTTCCGCGGCTTCATCGTCAGCGATTTCGCGGCGATGTTCCCGGATTTCATCCGCGACATGCCGCAGTGGTTGAAGGAAGGCAAGATCAAGCACAAGGAGTTCGTCACCGAGGGCATCGAGAGCGCGCCGGAAGCGTTCATGGGCCTGCTCAAGGGCGCGAATTTCGGCAAGCAGCTCGTGCGCGTCGGGCCTGACAAGATGTAGGATCTTCAGAGTTTTATCTTCGTCATGGCCGGGCTTGTCCCGGCCATCTACGTTCTGACGGGGCGTGAAAAAGACGTGGATGCCCGCGACGAGCGCGGGCATGACGGGGGAGATTTCGCCTATCCGACGGCCGATGGCTCCAGCACCGAAAACAGATCGAGATTGATCTGTCCCGCCGCGCGGATGTGGCGGACTTCAAAACCATCGGGTTGAAAGACGTATTCGACCAGCCCGGTTTCCTTGATGCCGATCAGTTCCTGCTTTGTGTTGGACCGGATCACGAACGAGGCCGACGGCGCCCAGATGTGGCGCGTGTTGCCGAATGTAAAATCCCGGCGTTGATGGACGTGGCCGCAGGCCACCAGCCGCAGGTTCGCGCCGTCAAGCATCGTCACCAGATCGCTGCGCGCGGGCATCGGCACGTAGCGGAACGATGTGGCCGCGATCTCTTCGTCGCCGGGAGTCTCCTTGTAGAGCGGCTTGTGAATGAACAGCGCCACGGGCTTGCCCCAGGCCGCGGACAATTGCCCGGCGAGCCATTCGCGCTGCTCGGCCTCGCAGGGCAGTGATGTGTTCATCACCAGCGAGTTCAGTCCGATGAAGCACCAGCCCGCAGCGTCGAACTGCCAGCGGTCCTCGCCGAATGTCGCGATGAAATTCTGCCGGTTGGTCTCGGACGCGCGCTGCGCGGGCTGCACGCCCACCATGGTTGGATTGTCGCCGATGTCGTGATTGCCGGGAAGATACCGGCAGTCGACGGGCAACGCGTCGTGCAGGGCTTTCGCGAAATCGAGATCGTCCGGATGATCCGGGCCGTCGAACGCGACATCGCCGCTGTTGACGACGAGATCGGGCCGGTTGTCGTCGATGTGCTGACTCACCCGGTGAAAGTTTTCGACGAACTCGGGAAAGCGGGCCCCGAGATGTGTGTCGGTGATCTGGGTCAGGCGGAAGCTGGACTTTACGCTGGACATGGCAAGGCTCCTTGTACGGAGCAATTTACACACCGCGCATGTCAACGAGATGGCTTGATGATTGAATGTTGTGTTTTAAACGTCCGAAGAGAAAGGGAAAATTTTTAGGTGATTGAGATGAGTCCGATTTAAAATATGGGTCGTGCAAATGCTTCGGTCATACAAATTTCCTGACCGGTGCTTCACAGCACGCGGTAACGGATAGCGAAGGTATCGTCCGGCATTCCTCGTGCCGTTTCGGTGAGAGTTCCGGGAACAACGCGATCGACCATGTGCCACGGGCCGAATTCGTCGGACGGGCTGGGATTCGGCGGCAGCCGCAGCTTGAAGGCGCGTTGCGCCTGACCGGGCAGGCTGAGAATGACCACGCGCTCGGAGGTGCGGAACTTGAGCGGAACGTGACCGCGCAGCACGGCGCGTCCGTCTTCGGTCGCACGCAGATTGCTATCGAGCTGAGCGAGCGTCTGATTGAGATCGGTCAGGAGTTCAACCTGCGCATCGCGTTTCAGATTGCTGTTTGCGACCGTCGGCGGGAGCCGGATTTCAAATTCCACGGCTGGGGCCTTGGCGATCATTCCGAGGTGCGTGAGAGCGGCGGCGCGAAGACCGAAAGCGCCAGCAGCCAGCGCGCCGGTCATCATGACGACGCAGAGGCCGCGAACGGCGATGCCGCGTAGAGTTTTGACGCCGCTTGCCATGCCAGTCATCTCTGCACCCGAGCCTTGGCCCGAAATCCGTGGGCGGAACCTTCTGCCCATTGGTCGCGGAGGTCTGTGAGCAGGTTCACAGTCCGGCGGAGATTGTCAGGGCGGGAGGGGCCCGCTATAGCGGGATGGCGCTCATTTGCGGGGGATTTCCAATGTCGGTTCAGATGGTTCTGCTGCCGGTCTTCGCTCTGGTGCTGCTGTCGTTCATTCTGATGTTCAGGATGTTTTCCGTGCGCACCGGGGCGCTCAAGAACCGCGAGGTCCGGGTCTCGGAGATTGCCGTCGGCCAGAAGGCGTGGCCGACGAAAGCGGCTCAGGTCAGCAACGCCTATTCCAACCAGTTTGAACTGCCGGTGCTGTTTTTCGCGCTGATTGCCCTTGCGCTGCCGCTGCGCCAGGCTGATCTCGTCATCGTCGTGCTGTCATGGGTGTTTGTCGTGATGCGCTATGTTCATGCCGGCGTCTACGCCACCTCCAACGACCTGAAGCTGCGCTTCTCGGCTTTCACCGCCGGTGCGCTTGTTTTGCTCATCATGTGGGTCTATTTCGCGCTCAAGCTTCTGCTCGCGATCTGACGACCAACGATTTCTGAAAGACCACAATGACGCCTGCCGCGCGGCTGTCCGCAGCCATTGAGATTCTCGGAGCGATCGACGCGCAGCGCATTCCCGCGCCGAACGCGCTGAAGGAGTGGGGCACCGCGCATCGCTTCGCGGGATCGGGTGACCGCGCCGCGATCGCGGGCCTGGTGTTCGATGTGCTGCGCCGCCGGGCGTCGTCGGCGTGGCTGATGGATGCTGACACGCCGCGCGCGCGGCTGCTCGGCATGCTCAAGCTCGAACGCGGGCTCGATGCCGTCGCCGTCGCGGCGCTGTGCGACGGCGGGCGTTTCGCGCCGGAGCCGCTGACGGATGCCGAGCGTGCCGCGCTCACATCGCGGACGTTGAAGGACGCACCCGCGCATATCGCGGGCGATTATCCCGAATGGCTCGATCCTCAACTCGCCGCCGTGTTCGGTGATGCGCGTGTGGAAGAGGCCACCGCGATGGCGAGCCGCGCGCCGCTCGACCTGCGCGTTAACACGCTGAAGGCGAAGCACGAGAAGGTGCTGGCCTCGATGAAGCATCTCGGCGCGAGGGCGACGCCATGGTCGCCATGGGGATTGCGGATCGATCTCGGCGCCGATGCGCGCAATCCGGGAATCCATTCGGAAGAGGATTTCATCAAGGGCGCTGTCGAGGTGCAGGACGAAGGCTCGCAGCTCGCCGCGTTCCTGACCGGCGCGAAGCCCGGCGAGCAGGTGATCGACATGTGCGCGGGCGCGGGCGGCAAGACGCTGGCGCTGGCCGCGATGATGCAGGGCAAGGGGCGGCTCATTGCTACAGATCACGATAAGCGGCAGCTCGCGCCGATCCACGAGCGGCTGTCACGTGCGGGTGTTCACAATGCCGATGTGCGCACGCCGAAGGGGCCTGACGATACGCTGTCCGACATCAAGGCATCGGCCGATCTCGTGGTGATCGACGCGCCATGCACCGGCACCGGAACGTGGCGGCGCAATCCGGATGCGAAATGGCGGATGCGCCCCGGCGCGCTGGAGGTCCGCGTCAAGGATCAGATCGGAGTGCTGGATCGCGCGGCCTCGCTGACGAAGCCGGGCGGACGGATCGCCTACATCACATGTTCGGTTCTGCCGCAGGAAAACAACGAGCAGGTCAGGGCGTTTATCGCGCGCCATCCGGACTATGCGGTGGTGCCGCCGAAGCAGACCATGAGCGTGCTGTGGGACAAGGCCGAGGATTTCGCCGCCGCGACGATCCAGTCTGACGAGGGGCTGCTGATGACCCCGCGCCGGACCGGGACGGACGGGTTCTTTGTCTCGGTGCTGAAGCGCGGGGGCTGATCGCTCAGGCCGGTCCGTGATTGGCGGAGCCCTGAATGATCGCGCCTTCGGCATTCACGCGGAGATATTCGCAAATTTCCGCGCCACGCTCATTGGTGTACCGGACCACCACACTGTTGGGGCTGACGAACAGGGCCAGCAGGTCGAAGTGCAGATTTGGCAGCATGCCGAGCGCCTTTCCCCAATAGGCGCGAATGGCGGGTTTTCCGCGCAAGGTGCCGCTGGAATCGAAGCCCAACAGCGGGATATTGTCGGAGATCATCTCGCAGTCGTCAGCATAGAGGTTGAGAACCCGTTCAAGGTCTCTCGCATTCCATGCTGCGATCCAGGCCCGGCCCAGCGCGGCCATGGGATGGTCCGGACTGATGTGTTGTTCCATCTTGCGCTTCTCCATAATAGGTAAGTAATACTTACCTATTATGGAGAAAGACCTGTCAACTGGCAACTCTGCGGGCGGGCATTTTGTCGGGTTGCGACTCCGCCGCCTGTCGCGTATTTCCTCTCCATGACAGCACACAGCCAGACCGCTCCAGCGACGCCCGATGTGGCGGGCGCGCACGAAAAGATTCTCATCGTCGATTTCGGCTCCCAGGTGACGCAGCTCATCGCGCGGCGCGTCCGCGAGGAGGGCGTCTATTCCGAAATCGTGCCGTTCCAGAAGGCCGAAGCGGCCTTCAAGGAGATGCAGCCGAAAGCCGTGATCCTGTCCGGCGGACCGGCCTCCGTACTCGATCAGGACGCGCCGTCAGCGCCGATGTCGATCCTCACCGCCGGCGTGCCGGTGCTGGGCATCTGTTATGGCGAGCAGACCATGGCGCAGCAGCTCGGCGGCACCGTCGAGGCCGGACACCATCGCGAATTCGGCCGCGCGCTGATCGAGGTGACGGATACCTGCGCGCTGTTCGAGGACGTCTGGAAGATCGGCGAGAAGCACTACGTCTGGATGAGCCATGGTGACCGCGTCACCAAGCTGCCGGATGGCTTTCGCGGCGTGGCGAAAGCGCCAGGTTCTCCGATCTCGGTGATCGCCGATGACAAGCGCAAGTTCTACGCAATGCAGTTCCACCCCGAGGTGGTGCATACGCCGGACGGCGCGAAGCTGATCAAGAATTTCGTGCGCAAGGTCGCGGGGCTCACTGGCGACTGGACCATGCGCGCCTTCCGCGAGGAAGCGGTCGAGAAGATCCGCGCGCAGGTCGGCAAGGGCAGGGTGATCTGCGGCCTGTCGGGCGGCGTCGATTCATCCGTCGCGGCGATCCTGATCCACGAAGCCATCGGCGATCAGCTCACCTGCGTGTTCGTCGATCACGGCATGCTGCGCAAGGACGAGGCCAGGACCGTCGTCGACCTGTTCCGGCACCACTACAACATTCCGCTGGTGCATGTTGATGCGTCGAAGACCTTCCTCGGCGAGCTTGACGGCGTCACTGACCCCGAGGTGAAGCGCAAGACCATCGGACGTCTGTTTATCGATGTGTTCGATGAAGAAGCCAAGAAAATCGGCGGCGCGGACTTCCTCGCGCAAGGCACGCTCTATCCGGACGTGATCGAAAGCGTGTCGTTTACCGGCGGGCCGTCGGTCACCATCAAGTCGCATCACAATGTCGGCGGCTTGCCCGCGCGCATGAACATGAAGCTGGTCGAGCCATTGCGCGAACTGTTCAAGGACGAAGTGCGCGCGCTCGGCCGCGAACTTGGTCTGCCGGATGTGTTCGTCGGACGGCATCCGTTTCCGGGGCCGGGCCTCGCGATCCGCTGCCCCGGCGAGATCACGCGCGAGAAGCTCGACATCCTGCGCGAGGCCGACGCGGTCTACATCGACCAGATCCGCAAGGCGGGACTCTACGACACCATCTGGCAGGCGTTCGCGGTGCTGCTGCCGGTGAAGACCGTCGGCGTGATGGGCGACGGGCGAACGTATGAATATGTCGTCGGCCTTCGCGCCGTTGCGTCCACCGACGGCATGACCGCCGACTTCTATCATTTCGACATGAAATTCCTCGGCGAGACCGCGACCCGCATCATCAACGAGGTGAAGGGCGTCAACCGCGTGGTCTACGACGTGACGTCGAAGCCGCCGGGCACGATCGAGTGGGAATGATTCAGGCCTAACCGAACGCCGCCGAAATCACGCCGCGGTACGATCTAAGCCACTGAAAAGAAAAATAAATGTCGCCGATAGCTATCGACGACTATCGGTGGATATGCTTTGGCGTTGGCGGCCTGTCTGACGGAACTCGGGCATATTGCCCAGCGCCATTTTTGAAAGTACCGTCACGGAGAATGAGGCTCGTGACGGTACTTTTTCCATATTAAGCCATTGAAGATAATGGCGAATATCTGTCGCGTAGCCCCGGATTTGTGCTGACGGTACTTTTCAGGAGGCAGTAGGGATGCTGACGGACGCCGCCCTCAAGGCATTGAAACCAAAAGAGAAGATCTACAAAGTCGCCGATCGCGACGGTATGTATGTCCGCGTCATGCCCAGTGGCGCGATCTCATTTCGCTTAGACTATCGGCTCAATGGCCGCCGTGAGACTGTCTACCTGGGCAAGTATGGGCGCGATGGCATCTCGCTCGCTCGGGCTCGAGAGAAGTGCATCGACGCGAGGCGCGCCGTCGGCGAAGGACGATCCCCTGCGATTGAGAAGCAGCGCGATAAGCGCCGCCTGAAAGAGGCCAAGAGTTTCGGCGAGTTCGGGGAGAAGTGGCTCACGGCCGCCCCGATGGCCGACAGCACGCGGGCCATGCGGCGTTCCATCTTCGAACGAGAGTTGTTGCCTGTTTGGCGGAATCGTCTCCTGACGGAGATCACGCCAGACGATCTAAGAGCCCATTGTGGCGGTATCGTTGAACGCGGTGCTCCGGCGACGGCGATCCACGTGCGAGATATCCTGAAGCAGATCTACGGCTTTGCGATATTGCATGGTGAGAAGGTTTCGAACCCGGCCGACGAAGTGGGACCGGCATCGATTGCGACTTTCGCCCCTAAGGATCGCTCGCTTTCGCCCTCTGAAATTAGGGTCATGCTGAAGCAACTCGAACACGTCGCCACACTTCCCACGATCCGTCTTGGAATGCGCCTCTATTTGCTCACGATGGTGCGGAAAAGCGAACTGCAGGACGCGGTATGGGACGAAGTTGACTTTGAAAATGCAGTTTGGACCATTCCAAAGGAGCGGATGAAGCGATCAAAAGCGCATAACGTTTACTTATCGCGCCAGGTGCTCGACATCATGATCGCGCTGAAAACCTGCGCAGGAAATTCAAGATATCTTCTGCCGTCGCGGTACGACGCAGACGCTCCTATGTCACGCGCCACGTTCAACCGGGTCACCTACGCAGTTGTCGAGCGGGCGAAGGCGGAAGGTTTGCCCTTGGAGCCATTTACGGTGCATGACCTGCGACGGACAGGTTCCACTCTGCTGAACGAAATCGGCTTCAATAGCGACTGGATCGAAAAGTGCCTCGCGCACGAGGACGGGCGCTCGTCGCGCGGCGTCTATAACAAAGCCGAATATGAGGTGCAGCGTCGACACATGATGCAGGAGTGGTCGGATATCTTGGACGCCTGGGTCGATGGCAAAAAGTACGTGCCAACGCTCATCCCACCGTCGATGCCGATCTTGGCGCCAGATCCTGCCCTTTGACCGGGCGGGCTCGACGTTGCTTCACGTCGGGGCCAGGGGTGCGGAGAATTGGCCTTGAGCGACGGGCCGCGAGCCATGCCTGAACCTCGGCCAAGTCCCAAACCACGCATCGGGGAGTCAAAGCGAATCGTCGGGGGAATTCTCCCCGCTGTTCCATTTCGTAGATCGTGCTGTCAGCCAACGGCACGATCTCACGCAACTCATGCCGTCTAATCGTTCTTCCGATTGCTGTGTTTGCGTCAGCGTTCATGTGGCATCTCCTCTTGATGGCGAGTGAGGAGATAGAAAACAATAGATCCGGAAAGGTGGAAGCCTTCACGTCGATCAATCGGGAATTAGCGAGCTGTAGCGTGCATATCGGATGGTGAAGTTCTGCGTAAACTAGATGCCGCACAGGTGCGTGGATCACAGAAAGCAGGATTTGCTCCCCTGCGCACAAACATGTTCCTGAACGGGCATGCAAAGCTTGTCGCCACATTTCTGAGGCGGCCTTTCAGAGCGACAATGGCCGAGCGTGGGATAGCTGTCGGAGTGTCGGACCCTCCGACCCGGTCACGACTCGGCGATAGAAACAACTGGTCCGGCCGGTGTGACAACAGCCGCCGTCGCCCGCTACGCGCACCTTGAGCCAGACCGCGTCCTGATCACAGTCGATGCGCAGTTCTTCGACGTGCTGGATCTGCCCGCTGGTCGCGCCCTTATGCCAGAGACGCTGGCGGGATCGGCTCCAGTACCAGGCATGGCCGGTCTCGATCGTCTTATTCAACGCCTCCGCATTCATCCACGCCAGCATCAGCACCACTCCACTATCGACGTCTGTCGCGACAGCAGGAACGAGCCCGTCCTCGTTAAACCCTGGCAACAGAGCCGAGCATTCTTCGATCGTCTCCGCAGGGTCCGCTCTTAATCGGTCGGGACGCTGATCTTGCAGTGGCATTGGCATTCTTGATTGGGACCACCAATTCTATGAGTGATCGTCGGCGCTACTCGTTAGTTCAACTAAACCCTGTAGTAAATACAGGGTCAATACGGAAGTTTGATTCAATTGACTGGCTACGATCTTCGCCATGTCTGCGCCGCTGTCGGATTGGCGCCTCGCCGACGAAGCGCCTAGCTACGTCGAAGCTCCGCGCGTGCTGGTTCGGTGTCTCCGACGAGTAATAGACCAGATGCGGCCGCCCTCGACGATTCCAGAAAGACGCAATGGCATTCAGAGCATGTAGCCAATATCCGAGGCACCGGTGGGATACGCGAACATCGTCGTCTTCAGATTGTCGGCCGTTAGATCGTGGCGGATCGCAAGGGCAAACAGATTGATCACTTCGTCGGCGTGCGGTCCGACAAGGTGTGCGCCTAGGATACGCCCGGTGTCGTCCTCCACCATCACCTTGAAGCCATAAGTCTCCTCTGCGGCCTGGCGGGCAGTAAACCAGTCGGATGCTTTCTGGGACTTGGTCTGGAATTTCAGGCCCTGGTGACGAGCTTCGTCCTCGCTCAGTCCGACAGCTGCGATCGGCGGGATCGTGAAGGCCACGCTCGGCACCCCACGATAGTCGGGTGTATGCCGATTGCCCTCCAGAATGTTAGCGGCGACGACCCTGGCGTCGTGGCTGGAGACAGGAGTGAGCGGTGGCCCATTCTGTGCCGCATCGCCGGCGACGTACACGGCTGGGTTGGAGACGCTCTGCAGGTGCTCATTCAGCTTGAGCCGGCCGTTCTCCGTGGCGATGCCGCCGACCTCAAGATCAAGCTCGTCCAGCGAGGGTGCCCGGCCCGCCGCATGAACAACGAGGTCGGCCTCAAAGATCGCGCTCTCACCTTCTGATGAGGTTCGGACCATAAAGCCCGCTCCATTCTTCTCGATCGCCTCTACGGTGGTCCGCAAGCGCACATCGACCCCGATCTCGGCGAATTTGTCCATGAGCCAGCCGACAAGATCAGGATCGAAGTGCGTGAGCATCCGCTCGCCACGTTGAAGAATGGTCACTTGCGCGCCTGCGCGGGTGGCGATGTGGGAAAATTCTGACGCTATATAGCCGCCGCCCACCAACACGATGCGTTGGGGCAGCCGTTCCATTGCCAGAAAGTCCTCATTGGTGGCGAAATACTCTTCACCGGGAATTTGCAGCTTTATCGGCTCGGCGCCCGTAGCAATCAAAACGTGGCGGGCTTCGAGGCTCTCGCCACCCACTGTAAGACTGTTCTGGCCTACGAAGCGCGCATGACCGTGATAGCTATGAATGCCCTTTTCTTGGTAGCGATGTTCGTGCTTTTCGGGGACCGGGTCGGTGAAGGTGCGCTTAAAGGCTATCAATTCGGGCCAGGCGATATGGACGTCGCCGGCAACGCCATTGCTGCTCATGCGCCGGACATGGTCGATAGCCGAGGCGCCGGCGACAAGCATCTTTTTCGGGTCGCAGCCCCGTAGGGCGCAGGTGCCACCGAAAGGCCGATGGTCGATCACAGCCACGCTCCAGCCCGCTGCGCGCACCCGCATCGCGGCGACCATGGCCGCCGTACCGGTCCCTATGACTACAAGGTCGAATTGGTTCGCCATTCGGCTCTCCTACCTATTCGCCATGGGCGCATCACCGAGCCGACTTTCGAAGTTGCAACCAGGCTTCGACGGCGAAATGGCCGACAATTTCTGTGGCCTCAACGGTGGCCCGCATCGCCAACGTCCGGATATGAAGAAAGTGCATCGAGGATAGGGCATTCCGGAACGGCGTCACCCGAACATTGTGCGGCGGTTTGGGCTAGAATTTTTTCAATCCGCCTGAGGTCTGCGATCTTAGCGCGAACATCACTGAGGTGGTGCTCAGTACGCTCTTTGACCTCGCCACACGTTTGTTTGCCGCCGTCGACCAACTCTAGAAGGCCGCGGATTTCCTCGATGCTGAAACCGAGTTCGCGTCCACGCATGACGAAGCGGAGGCGCCGGACATGGGCTTCGTCATAGATGCGATAGTCGTTGGCGCTGCGCGGCGGCTCGGGAAGAAGCCCAATTTTTTCGTAGTAGCGGACTGTTTCTAAATTGGAGCCGGTCCGACGCGCTAACTCACCACGTTTGAAACCCCGTCCGACAGCGCGATCCGTCATTTTCAAAAAAACCTCTTGAGCCTGTAGTCACTACAGACCCTATCGTACGCTCGACTCGATTTGAAGGGCTTTTTCATGAGCGATATCAGGACCAAACTGACCGACCCGCCCGATGCGGGAAAGGTTAAGACGCAGGGGTGGCTTGCGGCTGGCGGGATCATCGGTGCGATCCTTGCGTCTAGCTGCTGCGTTGTACCTTTCGCCTTGTTCGCGTTGGGAATCAGCGGCGCCTGGATTAGCAACCTGACGGCACTCGAGCCCTATCAGCCCATCTTCGCCGCCGTAACAATTGGTTTCCTAGGCTACGGATTCTATCTCGTTTACCGGAAGCCCAAAATCGCCTGCGCCGAAGGCTCCTACTGCGCCAAACCCAGCTCGGGTCGTATCGCAAAGATCGGACTTTGGACGGCTACCGTAGTCGTTATCGTCGCACTCGGTTTTCCGAAACTGGCGCCTTTGTTCCTCTGATCGACAGCTTAACTTGAAGGAGAAAATCTATGTTCCGACGTATCCTCACAACGACTGCGCTTATTGTCTTGCTTTCGCCTTTCGCGGCCCAAGCAGCCGAAAGAACCGTTGTCCTAAACGTCGATAACGCGACGTGCGAACTCTGCGCCCCCATTGTCAAGAAAACGCTCTCCCGCGTCTCGGGCGTAAAGGCAGTAATGGTCCGGGAGGCGAACGGAACGTCGCCCGCCGTGGCGACGGTTACCTTCGACGATGCAGTCACCAATGTCGCGACGCTCATCGCGGCGTCTACCAATGCTGGATATCCGGCGCGCGCGACAAAAGGTTGATGACGTGAATAGTCGCGCCCTTTTTCGAACCGGCGTCATTGGGGTGGTCGTGGCGGCGCTCTGTTGCGCGACTCCAATCCTTGGGATTGCGCTGGGAGCGATCGGGCTCTCGGCGCTGGCGACCAAGGCCGATTATGTCTTGATCCCGGTTCTGATCGCCTCCCTCGGGCTGGTCGTGATTGGGCTCTACCGGCGCAACGCATCTACCCCGGCCGTCACCGACTGTTGTGAGACGGATCAGAACACAGGAAAGTTCAAATCATGAATGATTGCTGCGCTCCGAGCGTAAAGAACGGAAACATCCGCTACGACCTCATCGTTGTCGGCGCTGGCTCGGCCGGATTCTCGGCCGCGATTACGGCGGCTGAACAAGGGGCGCAAGTTGCTTTGATTGGCCACGGCACGATCGGAGGCACGTGCGTCAATGTCGGCTGCGTCCCGTCGAAGGCCCTCATCCGAGCCGCAGAAGCGGTGCGCCACGCCAACATCGCAACAAGGTTCGCCGGTATCGTCGCAGAGGCGCGGGTGGCAGACTGGGGTGCGCAGGTCGCTCAAAAAGATGCACTGGTCGCGGGTCTGCGTCAGGCGAAGTACGCCGATCTCCTGCCATCTTACAACAGCATCGCATATCATGAAGGCCGTGCCCGCCTCGTCGATGGCGGCGTCGAAGCCGGTGGCAAGCGTTTCGCGGCTGATCGTATCATCATCGCCACCGGGACTCGGCCGGCGTTGCCGGCGATCCCGGGCATAACGGACATCTCAATCCTCGATAGCACGACGGCGCTGGAGCTGACCGCGCTGCCACGTTCGATGATCGTGCTGGGCGGCGGCTATATCGGCGCTGAGCTGGCGCAAACCTTCGCTCGAGTGGGGGTGGAGGTCACGCTTGTCTACCGCAGCCGCTTGCTGCCGGAAGCCGAGCCCGAGATCGGGGCGGCCCTCGCGGGTTATCTCGTCGACGAGGGTATCAAGGTCGTGGGCGGTCTGACCTACGAGTCGATCCGTCGGACGGAGGATGGTGTCGTGCTCACGGTGGTTCGGGACGGACACCCAGAGACGCTTGCGGCCGAGCGGGTTCTCGTTGCGACCGGTCGCGCTCCGAACACCGAAAGCCTTGGTCTTGAACAAGCCGGTATCGCCCGGACGCCCGTGGGCGCCATCGTGGTCGACGACCGGATGCGCACCTCCAAAGCGGGCGTATACGCGGCCGGCGATGTGACGGGCAAGGACCAATTCGTCTACATGGCGGCCTATGGCGCGAAGCTCGCGGCGAAGAACGCGCTGAATGGTGACAGCCTGCGCTACGATAACGCGGCGATGCCCGCCGTGGTCTTCACCGATCCGCAGGTCGGAAGCGTCGGGCTTACGGAGGCGCAGGCGCGCGCCGTCGGGCACAACGTCCGTACTTCGGTGCTTTCACTGGATAACGTGCCTCGCGCGCTTGCCGCCCGGGACACACGCGGGCTGATCAAGCTTGTGGCGGATGGCGACACCCGCAAGCTGCTTGGGGCACACATCCTTGCGCCTGAAGGCGCGGACAGCATCCAGACGGCGGCAATGGCGATCCGTTGCGGTCTGACAATCGATGACCTCGCGGAGGTGATCTTTCCCTATCTGACCACGGTCGAGGGCCTCAAACTTGCTGCGCAGACGTTCGACCGGGATGTCAAGATGTTGTCCTGTTGCGCCGGCTGACAATTGGCCGGGCAATCAGTCGAGGATAATGTGATGGCGATCGACGCGACAACATCGGAAGAGTTCAGTGTCGAGATCAGGCCGGGCGTATGCCGCCCGGACTGGTCGGCCGTTACCACGCCGGCCGCGCGGCATGCGCTCAGCGGGCGCCTGGCGGCGCGGGCGGGACTTTTGGACAAGTGGTCGCGGCCGCTCGAACCGAATGAGGATCTGGTGTGGCGGATGGCCCTCGACCTTTACGCTGAGAAAGGTCGGCCGCCTCTCGCTAGTGAGATCGCCGCCTGCTCGGACATCTCAGAGGAACGCGTGCGCGTCGTTCTGCACAAGCTGCAACGGAGCGATCTCGTCGGCCTTGAACCCGGCACGGACGCGATCCGCTACGCCTACCCTTTCACGGAGATACAGACAGGTCACCACGTCGCACTGAAGGGCCACACCTTGAACAGCCTCTGCGCGATCGACGCGCTCGGTGTCGGTAGAATGTATCGCAGCGACGTCACGGTCGAGTCCCGCTGCCGCCTAAGCGGTGGCAGGGTTCAGGTGACGACAGGCGATGAGGGGCGTACCTTGCGCAACGTGTCGCCGGCAGGAGCCGTAGTCTGGTACGACTTTGCCTATGATGGAGGTGCGGCGGCAAACTCTTGTTGTCCGTCGATCGCCTTCTTCTGTTCGGAAGAGCAATTGCGGCGTTGGCTTGATCAACAGACGCCACCCCGGCATGGCATCATGTTGGTGATGGAAGAGGCCCTGGAAGTCGGCCGCGCGATCTTTGGCTCAGTTTTGACAGTGCTAGACCGATTGTCGGAGGAAGAGTCGCAAGCACCTTCTAAGTCGAGGAAGGTGGTTCTCTGACAATCGAGCTGCGCCATCTTCGCTACTTTATTACAGCTGCGGAGCGCGGGAGCTTTCGACGCGCAGCGACGGCGCTTGAGATTCATGAGTCCGCCATCAGCCGACGTATTCGTGATCTGGAAGATGAACTAGGAGCGGCTCTATTTATTCGCCACCATGGTGGCGTGCATCTCACGCAAGCCGGTCAGAGATTTCTCGTCCGCGCTCGAAAGGCCATCACTCAGATCGGTTATGCGGCCATGGATGTTGGTTCGTTTGGGCGCGGCGAAGCGGGCACCGTGCGCATCGGAATATTCTCGTCGCTTGCCTCCGGCTTTCTCGCCGGTCTCCTCCGCGCTTATGCTGCGGCGAACCCAACCATCCGCCCCGATCTGATCGAAGGCGGGCCCTCTGGCCACATCGCCGCAATCCGACGGCATCACCTCGATGTTGCCTTCCTGACCGGCGAACCGATCGCGGACGGGTGCGATTTGGCGCATCTTTGGAATGAGCGTGTCTTCGTAGCATTGCCAAACGATGACGGTCTGTCTCGAAATCGCGAGATTTCTTGGGCGGACCTGCGAGACCGACACTTTATCGTTAGTGAGACCGACCCGGGTCCGGAGATCCACGACTACCTAGTGAAGCACCTCGCTGACCTTGGACACCACCCCAACGTCGAGCGCTACCGTGTCGGTCGAGACAACCTTATGAATCTCGTCGCCATGGGGCAGGGCCTCACGTTGACCAGCGAAGCAACTACCGCGGCGCACTTTCCCGGCGTCGTCTACCGCCCACTCGGCGAGGAGATTCTGCCGTTCTGCGCGATTTGGTCGCCACAGAACGATAACCCGGCTCTACGGCGGTTGCTGAGCCTGGCCAGAACAATGTCGCGACGATCGAACGCCGTCGCGGTGACGGGAGTGATCACTAATTCCGCGACGTCGAGCCTGAGCTAACGGGCGGAGGCCCGCGTTCACCGTCGCGTCGCGCCTTCGCGAATCCTCGGTCGGTTGCCATGAATCGCTCAATCATCGGCGTAATCAGCTTCACAGGGTCGCCAACCGATTTCCCTGTCTCGCGGGCGAGTACCTGGGCATAGGCCACGAGATCGCGGTGAACCGTGGCCGGCAGTTCGAGCGAGACCTTGACCGGCTTGTCATCGGTGATCGGGCCGAGTTTCAACTTCGCCATTCAGCCTCCGTAGGGTTCGAGCACCAGATCGCGGGTGACGATCACGCGGACCGGGTATCCAGGTCGAATGGTGAGCGTCGGCGCAATGTTGAGCTGGCGGCTAACAATCTGCTGACCGGTCTGACTGACGCTGTCTGATGCGCCTTCACGCAGCGCCCGCACGATGTCGCTGTCTTGGCCGGACGATCCTGCCTGGGCGCCAACGCTGAGGATAGTCGAGAGCGCGGCGGCCTTGAATAGTTCGCCCCAGTGATAGTCGACACCATCCTCAAGGCCGGCATAGCCCTCAGAATCGGCGCCGGGCTGACGCTCGAGCACGATCGAGCGGCCGTTCGGGAAGATCAGCCTGTTCCAGACGAGCAAGACGCGGCGCTGCCCGAAGCCGACGCCATTGTCGTATTGGCCGATAATGCGCGTGCCCTGCGGAACGAGCAGGATTCTGCCCGTCGGGCTGTCATAGATGTTCTCCGTCACCTGGGCGGTGATCTGGCCGGGAAGATCGGAGCGAATGCCGGTGATGAGCGCCGCGGCGATCACCGCGCCAGCCTGAAGCACATTCGTTGATGCCGGCGCGGTCACGCGATCGGGAGCAACCGTGCGCTTGTCCGGGGGCTGATTGAGGAACGCGAGTTGGCGGTCCTGGGCGGTCGGCGTCGCCGGCTGCGGCGCAAGGCCGAGATTCGTCAGGTCGGGCGTGGGCGCCGTGAACGTCGTGGCGGTTGCCGCCGGTTGCGGCGCAGCGCTGCGCGTCTCGGTCGAAGCGAACAGACGGGCCGTCCGAGCCGATTCCAGCTCTTGTAGCCGCCGCTGCTCCTCGGCGCTGATGCCGGGATTGGGCGTCGCGATCGCCGGCGGCGGCACGCCGTTCTGCGCGTTGAGGATCGGCCGACCAAGATCGCCCGGCAGCGGCGGGCCGAGCACCGGCCCGGTATAGTCGCGCGGCAGGCTGTTCAGGCCGTCTGGCGTCGCGCGGTTGTCGGTCGCGTAAAGCTCCTCGTTGCCCTTGCGCCCGCCCTGAATTTGCAGCGCGTAGATCAGCGCGCCACCGATCCCGACGCTGACGACAAGACCAAGACCGGCCAGAACCCTGCGCGACAGCCGGGTGA
>NZ_JBXAFS010000029.1:0-26368 GCF_058793355.1 Afipia sp. MLSD5-FHT05B12 | reverse complement strand
GGCCACGGCTGGCCGCCCCGCGTGCGCCGGCGTAGGCGCCGCCGGCTGCGGCCGTGGCGTTGGCGATCAGCGGGCTCGTCACTAGTCGGCTCGCGAGTGAGGCGCCACCTCCGGCGAGGCCGCCCGCGATAATCGGCAGTTGTAGTGCGATATAGCCGGAGAGACCGAGCACCGCGCTGATAGCGACCGCGGCAACCACCAATTCGCCAGCGGTTCCGGCGTTTGTTCCGAACTTGTCAATGAAACCGCTGACGGTGGTCAGCATCAGCCCCACTAAAGCCACGACCAACACCAGCAGGATCACGAAATTGGCGACCTGCCGTAGCCAAGCCTCTGTAAACGGACGCGTGGCCTCAAATAGTGCCAGCGCGATGAAGATCGGTCCGAGCGCGATTACAACGCCAAGACCAATTTTGGCATAGAGCAGGATCGCGAATTGGAGAAACGAGCCAACAGCGACAAAGACCAGAAGAATGGCCGCAATCAGCGCGGGGGCCACGTTGGTTATTCCTGCTTGATCGTAGATCTTGTTGGCGACGTCGATCCCTTTGGAGAGAAGCTGATCGAAAGGAGCTCCCGAACTGGTGTTCAGTCCCGAGCCCGCCAACGCATTGCCGATTTCCTTTGGCAAGGAGTCGAAAAACACACCGGTGACGTACTGCTGGAACGTACTGGAATTGGTCGCGAGCAGCACGACGATCACGATCCGCATTGCGCGCCAGGCAAATTCCACGATCGGTTCAGAAATGGCGCCGCGCATCACGGCGAAGCCGTACAGGATAACGTAGAGCATCACAGCGACGCGCAACGGACCGTCGATGTACGAGGCAAGATTCGACACCGAGGTCGATACGAAGGTCGTGATCGGTTGCTCGAACTCTTTTAAGAAGCTATCAAAGACATTTATGGCCATCGTGGCGGTCCTTATTTCAGCGCGTCTTTCATCTCTTGGACGGTGACCTTGTTGCGAGCCTCAACGGCGTTGACGCAATTGGGCGTTTTTGCGAGTTCACCGGGGTTGTCGCGGCATGCCCTGAGGGTCACCGCAAGCTCATCCCGATGATCGAAAAACCAGCCGACTGTTTTGGCTTGACGACTCGTGTCGACCTCATTGCAGCCAGCGAGACTGACGGCGGCAGCGGTTATCAGAAGTGTCGAAGCCATCGTCTTCATTGCAGGGCTGCCTTCATTTCATCGACGAGTCGGCGCTGCTTCTCGCGCTCCCGTTGTCCGTCCATGTCGATGCGGGCCTGCTGGATCATCGCAAGGCCTTGCATCCGGAGCACATCGTTCTGCAGAAGCGCCTGTTCGGCTTGCAGCCGCGCCGACAGATCCAAAATCTCCTTAACGTCGGTCGCCGAGCTGATGCGAGTTCTCAGTTCTTCGAGTGCATCGATACGCTGCGAGGCAGTGTCGTACACCGCCTGACCCATGGAGTGCTTGGCGCCGGTCTGCCGCGCGATCCGGTCGAGCTCGCTCTGGTAATAGGAATTGCCGCTGTTGCCCGCATAGGCGCGATTTTGCGAGAGATACTGATTGATCGAGCTTGCGAAGTTGCCGCTGCCCTGCCCCGCCACCAGCTTTTCGATATCGGAAAATTGTTGCGGCAGAACTTTGCGAAACTGCGGTGTGTTCAACAGTGCGCCAATGTCGTTGGCATTGGTCAGCTTGTTGAAACTGTCATAGAGCTGCTTGGCCTGGTTCAACTGGTCCTGCGCGACCTTGAGCTGGGACGTCAGGGTATCGACCTGCTTCTTCAATTCCGTCAGTTGCTCAAATTGCCGCGCAAAGACGTTAGGATCGAACACAATCTCCGCTCCTGCCGGAGATGCCATCAGGAGCGTCACGACTGACACGGACGCGAAAATCGCCGGCATACGCTGAACCATCATCGGACTTGCCTCCGCTCTGCGTGAAATACCGGCAGCCATTGGGCCGGATCGTCGCCGACCTCCTCTCGAATGCGATCGAGCAGTTCGACCGTTTCCGTCCGCCCCGACAACACGGCGAGTGCGTCGTCGAATCCGCCGAGATCGAGTTCCGCCACCACGGAATTGTGGCCTTGCTTGACGAGGAACCGCCGGCTTTCGGGAGCCAGCTCCTCTTTGATCAGACGGAACTCGGTGTCCGTGAGGTGGAAGCCGTCGACATAGTCCGATCGCGTTCCCCGCGCATTCGGTAGGAAAATCTGGGTTGGACATTGCTCCACGATGGTGTGCGCGATCGGCGACGCCAGCGCATCCCGGGGCGACTGGGTGCCGAACACCATGACGCCGTTCTGCTTGCGGATGGTTTTGAGCTTGTTGTTGGCGAGATCGCGAAACGCCTCGTCTCCCAGCGCCTTCCAGAACTCGTCGATGTCGATGATCAGGCGCCGGCCGTCGATGAGGCGCTCGACACGATGGAACAGATACATCATCAGCGGCGTGCGCACCGTCGGGTGATCGAGCAGATCCGTCATGTCGAAGCCGATGAAACGGGCATCGAGGCCAACGGCGTCCTGGTCGCCATCGAGCACCCAGCCGTAGGGGGCGCCGCGGCACCATCGCTCGAGCCGGGCGCCAATCCCCTCGCGATCCTGTTGGCCGAGAAAGGCCCGTAGCGCACCGAAGGAGCGCTCCTCTTGCCGGAGTTGGTCAAGCGCGCGCAACCCGGAATCGATTCGCTCCTCCTCAGTGACGGTCAGGGGACGGTTCTCGGGTGTGACGAGCTTCCGGACCAGTTCGCCCAGGAAGGAGAGGTTCGCTGGCGTCAGTTCCAGCGCCTTGAGCGGCGCGCAGCCGGTAGGGACGCCGTTGCGAAGCGTCAGATAAATACCGCCGGCAGCCCGGATGAAAATCTCGGCGCCGCGGTCCTTGTCGAAGAACACATAAGTGGCGCCGAGCCGCTCGGCCTGCGATAGCAGGAAATTTTGAACGACGGTTTTGCCCGATCCTGAAGGGCCGCAGATGAAGGTATTGCCGAGGTCGCCGTGATGGAACGAAAAGTAGAACGGCGAGCCGGACGCGGTCTTGAGCATCGCAACCGCCGGTCCCCAATGGTTGCCATCTGCCTTTCCGACGGGATAGGTGTGGAACGGGGAGAATGCCGCGAAATTGCGTGAGCTGATCGCACCGGCGCGGGCCCGGTATTTGAACAGTCCAGGAAGCTGCGCCCAATAGGCCGCCTCAAGCCCAAGGTCTTCGCGCGCGACCACGGCGCCCGCGTCGGCCAGGGCGCGCCGCGCCACGCTCATGTGCCGCTGCAACTGCGAAGGCGTATCGGCTGAGAGGAGCAGCGAGAGGTGATGATCACCGAGGGCAAACCGGTTGGATTCGAGGTCGTCGAGGGCGTCAGAGAGTTCGTCGATCTGCGAGGCCGCCGGATCCTGAGCCGAGACGAGCTGGTTCTGCTTGCGCGTCAGCACCGTTTTTGCGTCGGCCTTCGACAGAAAAGCAAAAGATTGCGTGAGGACGAGTTCAAAGGGAGCTGAAAGTAGCGCGTTCAACAGACCCGGCCGGGTGGACGCCGGATATTCCTTGATCCCGAACATGCCGGCGAAGCGTGATCCGCCCGCACTGCGTGTTTCGAGAGCTTCGCGGCCGAAGATGATGCGGTTCGTATAGAGCGCGGGCCCGATCGGTCCTTGCGGCAATGGCATTGGCATCCACTCGCCGGAGGTGACAGCGTGTAATAGCTCCATTGCTTCCGAAAACACGATGCCGTCGCGATCAACCAAACCGACGGCGCGAGCGCCGTAACGCTCAAGTGCCGCGACGACATCGCGCGTGGCATCGTCAAGTCGTTTCAAGGCCTCGCTGTCAACCTCCGCTGATTGGCCGGCCGCGCGGCCGAGCCGCTTGAAGAACGCCGCCGCTGCGTCCGTAGTCGCGCGGCCGGGATGCCATACCAGCGTCAAATAGAGGTCGTTGCGAAACAGCGCTTCGCTCCGAAGCCGCTCGCGATATTGCGCATCAAGCGCGGCCGAAAATGTCGAGCGGAAAGTGCCGCTCGGATAATCAGATGTCTGGCGACGGATCAAATGGGTCCACAACGCCAGCCGGTCGTCGGCGATATTGCGTAGCGTGAGATTGAGTTTTGCATGAAGGTCGTTCAGGTCGGCCGCCTCAGCCGTCTCAAATGAGGTGCCGTCGATCTTGACCACCGTGATCAAGGCGCGGGTCGAGAGGTTAATGACTGTATCGGTCACGTGCCGGCCGAACGGCAGATAGACATCGGACTCGATCTCGCGGGCCTTGAGCGCGGCGTTATGCATAACCTAAATCCCTCGCTCGATAACGCCGAACCAGCTTCAGCGGCGTGCAGGACGATCCGCCCCAAAACGGCGCGTTGCGCGTGCGGCCCCGGGTCTCGATCCAGGCGAGCAAAATCCGGAACATGTTCGGATCGTGCCGGCAGATGATCCGACAGAGGCCGTGGATCGGAAGCGCGACCAGGCCGTACAAAATGCTGCCGGCCACCAGGAACAGGATGCAGGAGAACATTACATTCAGCGCCATCGCCTCCATCGTGACGCCGGCGATCATGGCCGGGCGGGTGCAGGCAAGGAATAAAGTGTCCTCGGTGAGACGCATGGGCTCAGTCATGGGTGACCACGAGCATCAGCGACCCCCGGTCAAGGTCGAAACCACCTCGGAGGCGCCGAACGTAATGGCGACGCCAAGCACGACGTAGGCGGCCTTGCGCAGATCGAGATAACCAAACATCCAGGCGATGCCGACGATGATGACGGCCAGTGTCGCCAGCAGACGCGCGACGTTGCCGGTCAACATCGTGACGATGTTCTGCAACACGCCCTCGATATTCGCGGTCTGCGCCAGCGCCGGTTCGGTCAGTCCGACGCTGAGAACGAGTCCGATGCAAAGAAGCGCGGCGGATTGCTTGAGGCGAGAGGGCATGTGAAGGCTTCCTATGAGAGTTGCGGCCGAGCCGGCCCGGATCGCGCGTTTGTTGGAAATTTAGCGAGCAAGTCTTCCTCATCGCCCATAGACAAAGACTGACGTGCCCAGACCTGCGCGATAGGCGTCCCAGCTTGGGCGCTCCCTGGCGAGATCGGCACTGGAGGAAAGGTTGGCAGCGGGTTCGTCGGCAGGAGGTCGCGAGGGCACGTTACGTGACCCGGGTTCGGGCACTATGGGCTTGCTTCGCGCCGTAAAGCTCTTGACAGCATCTAATGCCCCTTTGTGAGAATCGCCTCCGTCCGCAATCGCTGTTTGAAACCGGACTTGAAACAATCGGCTGAGGCCCGCCACATGTTGGCAAGCGTCGAACGTCGTGGCTATCGTGAGACCTGCCAGCTTCATCTCTTCGCGATCGAGTTGACCGAGGCCAATTCGAACGGGCTTGCCGGTCGCCGCCGCTTCCGTCGCAAGCTGGATGGCCTCATTCCGGTCGGTCGCCTGAAGGCGGATCGGCTTGAGCTCGCCAAGGGAGATCAGGAAGGGCTCGAACGAACTCGCTTGTTGCACGATCGCGGTCAATGGTGCCGCCATGGCTGGCGATGCACATCGCTCAACAAGGGTGGCGAATGCAGCGGGATCCATTCTTCAGCCTCCGATCAGGATAAATCGACGATTGCGCTTAGGCAGCGAAGGCGAGAGACGCCGGGGTTTCGATGGCGGGTCTAGAAATGTTCCCTGCCGCCCGGATTGCTCCGAGAGCAACATCGGTGACCGGCAACAGCCCGGCGACGGCTTTGGTGGCTCCGATCTGGCGAGGTTCGCCGAGGCGATCGAGACCCCACCCAGCCCGGCGCAGGATTCGCTCCATTCGCAGATCCGTGACGGTTGCGATCGCCTGAAGGTCGTGCTGCTGACCCCATTCAATCATCGCCGCGAACAGCAGGAACGTCGCTTCCCTCAAACCATTCTGGGCTGTGGCCTCTACGTTTTTGGTATCAACGCAGAAACGCGAACTCTCCCAGATCCTGGTGCTTGTTGGGGCAGCCCGACCGTCCAACAAGACCGGAAACGTATCCGCGAGCATGTTGCGGCCGGTGGTCGGCAGCAGGCGGACACAACCGACAACGTCTTGCCGATCGATACCCAATAGATAAGTCGGCGACAGAGCATCGTATTGATCGACCTCGAGTCCCTCCGACACCGCGACATCCCATTCCAGCCGATCCCGAAAGACGCGCCGTCGCAGACGGTGCATCCCGAGCGTCAGCTCGGAATTCCGTAAGAGCGCCGGACGCGTGAGTGCGATGACATTCATTCTTGATCTCCAGCTGCGAATCACAGGTTCGAGATCCACGAAATCAGGAGCGGTCACGGCTTGAAGCTGTCAGTTTCGACAGGGTAGCGGGAAAACTGCGGCCTGCCCCAAAGCTGCCGCAAGGTCGCATTAGACGGCGCACACGCAGGACGCGAGTGTCGACGTAGTCGCGACACGTCGCGTTAGAATAATTATAAAGTTGAGGCGCAATGAAAGATGTCCAAAGGGCCTGCCATGAATTTGTCGATTGTCTTCACACTGCGCGCACCGAAGATGATTTCCGGCGCGTCGCGGAGCGGACCGCGCATGGATTGGGATTCCGGTGGTTTGCTTATTTCGGACGCGGCACGAATGCCGGTAATCTAATCTCGTCTTATCCGAAGAGCTGGACCGACCACTACTTCGATGAAAAATACGATGAGATCGACCCTGTTCTGCAGAAACCCCCAATCCCATGCCGAGTGCTTCCATGGGACGGACGAGCTGCGCGATCTGCGAAGTCCGCCAGAGAACGCCGTCTGTTTGACGACGCGCTCAGTTTCAAGATCAGGACAGGTTTGACGGTTCGGATTCCCGGCGGCAATGGACAATCCGCAGCGTTCACGCTGGCGGTGGATGACCGGAGCCTTGGACTCGACCGTTTCATTGAGACCTCCCAGGATCTCTTGCAAATGATCGGCCTTACTTACCACGCGCATGTGAGCGCCAGGATTGGACGAGCCTCGTTGACCGATCAGATGGGCACTCCCCTGACGCAGCGGGAACGGCAGTGTCTTGCATGGATCTCTCAGGGTAAAACGATGCAAGACATTGCATCACTTCTCGACGTCACGCCGCGGGGTGTGAAGTTCCATCTCGACAACGCGCGGCGAAATCTTGCCGCATTGTCCCTTCCCCACGCCGTTGCGCTCGCGATGCGTCAGGGGTTATTGCCGTAGGCTATGCGTGGGTCTGGGGTCATTGGCCGATCTCCGGCGCCTGCATCAAATCGGCCCACAGGATGTGCCGCTCACAGTTGTCGCACATACCCCCATTATCTGTGCTTGCGGGTTCGTCGAGAGAGCAATTGGGCGTCCCCCTGTGGGGCCGGGCTGGCGGCTGCGCTGAAGCCCCGCATGCGGGTCTTCCCCCTCGCGGGCGGCCATCCCTGACGCAAGCGGGGTGCGTGGCCCAATAGCCGCGAAGGCTGCCCTGATCTGGAAGGGTGCGAATCGATTGGTTTTACCTTCGTTGGCGCTACACTTCCCCACTGGAGGGCGATTCGTCGCCCATCCCTGCATGGTCCTTTTCGTAAGTCCTGCACTTCAACATTGGCTCGGTGGACCGACAAACGTGGCAGAAGCAGCATTCAAACTGAAACCATTGGAAGCTCCAATTTATCGCGAGCCGCCGCACAATATCGAAGCTGAACAAGCGCTACTCGGCGCCATACTGATCAACAACGACGCCCTTCATCGCGTTGCCGATTTCCTGAAGGCGAATCATTTCTTCGAGCCGCTGCACGGTGAAATTTACGGGGTGATGAGCGAGCTGATCCACTCAAACAAAATTGCCAATCCAATTACCCTTAAGACCTTCCTTCCCGCGACGCTCGACATTGCCGGACTATCTGTTGCGCAGTATCTCGCCCGCCTGGCTGCGGAAGCGACGACCGTCATCAATGCAGCCGATTACGGCCGAACGGTCTACGACCTCGCGGTGCGACGCGAGTTGATCAAGATCGCCGAGGACATGCTCAATGACGCATTTGACGCGGCCGTCGATTGCGCTCCGCAAGATCAGATCCAGCATGCCGAGCAGCTTCTGTATGAAATCGCCGAAACAGGACGCTATGGCGGCGGCTTCGAGACGTTTGAGACCGCGCTGGACAACGCCATTGACAGGGCCGCGCAAGCTTACCAGTCCGATGGCAGGCTCTCGGGGCTTGCCACCGGCCTCAAGGATCTTGATGCCAAAATGGGCGGTCTTCAACCAACGGACCTCATCATCATCGCCGGCAGGCCAGGCATGGGGAAGACGTCGCTCGCCACCAACATCGCATTCAACGTCGCAAGCGCCTACGACGCGACACAACAGGTCGACGGCTCGCTGAGGCCCGTCGCCGGGGGCATCGTCGCCTTCTTCTCACTGGAAATGTCGTCGGAACAGCTTGCCACCCGCGTGCTCTCCGAACAGGCGGAAGTCCCCTCCTCCAGCATCAGGCGTGGCGACATTGGCGAGACCGATTTCGGCAGGCTGCTCGACTACCGCCAGAAAATGCGCCGCCTGCCGCTCTTCATCGACCAGACCGGCGCGCTCTCCATCGCCCAGGTCGCGGCCCGCGCGCGCCGTCTGAAACGACAGCGAGGCCTGCACCTCATTGTCGTCGACTATGTTCAGCTCATGCAGGGCAAATCCCAGCGCGCCGCGCAGAATCGCGTTCAGGAAATCACCGAGATCACGACCGGGTTGAAAGCGCTGGCCAAGGAGCTCAACGTCCCGGTCGTTGCGCTGTCCCAGCTCTCGCGCGGGGTCGAGAACCGCGACGAAAAGCGGCCGCAACTCTCGGATTTGCGCGAGTCAGGCTCGATCGAACAAGACGCCGACGTCGTCATGTTCGTCTATCGCGAAGAGTATTATCTCAAGAACAAAGAGCCCAGGCCGGGCACCGAAGAACACCTCACCTGGGAATCCGAGATGAGGGACGCCCGCGGCAAAGCGGAGGTCATTATCGCGAAGCAACGGCACGGTCCGACCGGCACGGTGGCTATGACATTTCAAGGCGAATTCACCCGCTTCTTCGATCTGGCCGAACGCAGCCACTTGCCACACCAATCCACGTAAGTACCGGCTCTCGCTGCTCGATCACGCCTTGCTTTGCGGGTCGCTGCAAGGACCAGCTCGCACGCGTCAATCACCACTCAGTCTTCACCGGTCCAACGAAAGGCGGCAGTTGTTCTTGCGTGTTGATCACGAGGGGGCATAGACCCGCGGATGAAAGGTGTACGGTTCGGCAAGCCCTGCTTCCGGGAAGGACCGACCCCGCTCTCGAATGGGCTTTCCTTGGTTCAAGCGCGGCCTTCCACGATCAACCCGCAAGGGGTTCGCTACGCACGCGTGCGACCTCTTCGGCTTCGCCTGCGAGGTGACCGCGGCCTCCCCTGAACACGTCGGCGCCTGTCGAGCGGGGATGGTCCCCGCCACAAGACGGGAGCCCTCACGATGTCGCACAATCTCACCCTCGCACAGAATCACGCCTTCGATCTGGCCCGCACGCTGATGGTGCCGGTCGTCCTCTTTGAGGTTGATGACGAATTCGGCGTCATGGTCTCCAGCGAATACGACGGCGAAGAGAACGCCATCGTTCATGAATACGACCCCTGGTCCCCGGCTCATTGAGCCGGGTGACCGGCTGCCGCTGGCACCTTGCCGGCTGCAAGGGAAGCTTCGCCGCGCTCGTGATTCGCCGATTGATGGCTTATCAGCGCGCCCTTGCATCCGGCAGGCTTCGCGGCTGGTCGGGGATGTTCCGCAAGGTCTGGAACAAGCGAGACCAACCGAGGAAAGGGCCGGACGTCGCCTGGGGCGAGCCCGGTGAAGGAAGATGGACAAAAGAGAAATCGAAGGGTTGCGCGAAAAGGTCGGCTGCGCCGCCCTGCTCGAAAAAGAAGGCTGGAAAGTCGACATCAAGGAAAGCACCCGCCGCGCGATCAAATATCGACGCGACAGCAAGATCGTGATTGTCATCCATGACGGCCGCGGCTGGTTTGATCCGCTGTCGACCGCAAAAGGAGACGTGTTTTCGCTCGCCGAGCACCTCGGTGCCGGCGGCTTCAGCGACGCGTGCGATTGTGTCGCTGATGTCGTCGGCTTCATCCCGAGCGCGCCGGTCTGGCAACGTCCTGCCAAGCCGAAGGCGATTGGCTCTATCGCGGTCCGTTGGCGACATCGCTTTGGACCTCGGCCCGGCTCCCTGACCTGGCGTTATCTGACCGACGAACGGCATATCCCCGATCGCATCATCGCCGCTATTGTTGCCCATGGCCGGCTTCGGGAGGGTCCGCATGGCAGCATGTGGGCGGCGCACACAGATTCCGGCGACACCGTCACCGGCTGGGAAGAGCGCGGCCCGAGCTGGCGCGGCTTTGCGACCGGCGGCGCCAAGGAGCTGTTTCGCCTCGGTTCTTCCGATTGCGCACGCGTCTGCGTGACCGAAGCGGCGGTCGACGCCATGAGCCTGGCTGCGCTCGAAGAACTGCGTGATGACACGCTCTACGTCAGTACAGGAGGCGGATGGGCTCCGGCAACGGAGGACGCCATCCGCGCGCTTGCCAGACGCGCCAACGTGCTGCTGGTGGCCGCGACCGACAACAATCGGCAGGGCGAGGTGTATGCCAGGCGTATTCTGTCCATCGCGGAGGAAACCGGATCCCGTTTCGCGCGATCGCGGCCGCGGGCCGACGATTGGAACGAAGACCTTAGCGCCGCGTGAGGCGGCCAACAGCGAACGCGAAGGAGAATGCCAAGGGTAGGCATGGGTCCGTGCCGCACGCCCGCCCGGCGCGTCAAGGGAAGCTGCGCCCGCGTTCCGCGGCCCTTGACCCGCCGGACCGGAGATGCGGCCGCCCGAGGGTGTTTGCAACACCCACACGGGAGGGCCAACCCATGCCTGTTTTCACGATCGAAACAACCTATCGCCTGCCGGTCTATCGCCAGCAGACCTACGAGGCAGCAACGATGGAAGAGGCTTGTCGCCTTGCTGTCGACGGCGACGATTGGTCTGAGGAGAAATGCGACTACGAGTCCGCCGGCAAGACATATGTGACGGGCATCTGGTCTGGCGAGAATGCCGCCTACAGCGGAGCCGCACAGCCGATTCCCTCTCACTATGTCGAGATGCCGCAGCGCATCGCGTTGCATCTTGAGGTGCTGCTCGGCCTCGTCAAGGTTCTCGCGAGCCAAAGCGACACCGAGCAACTCGACCGCGCCTTCTGGCTCGAGCGCACGCAGCCAGCGATCGTCAAGGCGGAGGCGCTTCTCGCCGGCGGCCGCGAACCGGACTGACGAGGCTCGCGCGCGCTCCGCCTGACGGCGCAGCAATCGCGTGTGTCGCATCTGCAAACTCTGCCGCATCGCGCATTCGCGATCTGCGTATCGGTCGCGGACGTGCTGGACGCGGCGGCCCTCCGGTCAACGGGCAAGCCGTTCCCCATCGCGAGACGCGATTGGTGACTCTCGCGCCTGAACCCCGTCCTGCAGACCGCTCACCGCAACGGAGATCGAAAGGCGCTGTCGATGTGCAGGGTTCTCAACAAATATCACGCAGGCGTGCCCGTGGGCGCCGTCTATATCGGGCGCGGCAGCAAGTGGGGCAATCCGTTTCGGATCGGTCCGGACGGCGACCGCACAGCAGTGATAGCAAAATACGAGCGCTGGCTTGCGGATCAACATCAGATCTTGCGCGCGCTGGACGAATTACGGGGTCGCGATCTCGTCTGCTTCTGCGCGCCGGCGGCGTGCCACGGTGACCTCTTGCTGCGGCTCGCCAACGCGACGCGCGAGGAGCGCATCGCCTGGTGGCATCAGGCGGCCTAGTGTCTTCGCTTTCGTCATTCTGCTGCGCTCGCGGGTCTACGTGCCGCTTCCCTGACATGGTGCTGCTCGTCCTTGGAGCGCCAAGCGGGCAGAGACGCATCGGCTGATGACGCAGTCGGTTTACTCCGCATCCCGTGGCCGCGTGCTTGATCTCCCGGCGCGGTCCTGCGTAACCGTGGCTCCGGCATGGCGTTCCTCATGGCGGTCATCCAGCCCATTCCCGGAGCGTCAGGCCGAGACCATCCGTTCATTGCCGCCTTTCTAGGGGGCTCGTCGGCTGTGCCGGTCAACCCGCAAGGGGTTCCCCTCGCTACGCTCGGTGACCGCGCCGTCCAGCCCCCTCCTGTGGCGTCGTCGGGAATGGTCCCGACCAACTTCGGAAAGACTGGATCATGAGCAAGATCACCACACAGACGCCGCCATACCATCCCGACGATATCGTTGTTTGGGCGGATGGGGCCTGGGCGACGCTCGGAGAAGTGCGGAACGGCGAATTCAGCTGCCGATCCGATGATTTCGAAATCGTCCGTCTCGAAGACGCCGCGAGGTTGAAAGAGCTGGGGCTCGCAGATGAGTTCGATGTTCCCTGAGCCATCGAACTCCGGCCCCCGCGTGCTTGCGGCGGCCACCAGCGCCAGCGCTGCGAAGTCGAGGGCGGCGGCTCGCGAACGCGGCGCGCGATGCTCGGATCGCCTGGTGGCGTGTCTAGGCCGCTGCCTGAGGGCCCGCCTCGCCCGCTCGCCCCCCATGAAATGGAAGGAGGAGAACAGAAGGAGGAAAACCCCCGCTGCCGCATGCCCGGCCGGCGCGTCAAGGGTGAAGCTTCGCCCGCGTTCCGCGGCCCTTGACCCGCCGGACCGGAGAGGCGGCTGCCGAGAAGGTGTGACGAAGGACTGAAGTGATGAGGAGATCAGGCGGATCGCTCGCGCTTCAGCCGCAACAGGCCAGGAGCCGCTCATGCACACCTCATCCGCAATCCGCAAGATTTTCGAAGGCGTCGCGTCGCGCTGCGAAATGCACCATATGTTCCACCGTCATCGCGGCGCACCCGCCGTGGCTGACGGCGATGCGGGCGATCTGTTCGCCGGCGAGTGGTTCGAGATCGCCGAGCGCGACTACGAGTATATGCTCGATATCCTGCCGCCGCTGTTCATGCGCGGTGACATGTTCGCGCTCAGCGAATATATGACCGGCAGCGTTACCAGTGTCTTCTTCGCGCTCTTGATCGATAGCCGCACCCGGTGGTTTCACGGCTATTGCGACCTTTCCGATCGCGGCTCGCCCGATCGCATGAAGGCCGCCATCATCGACCGCGAGACGCGGCCGGTGCGCGCCATGACCCGCGAAGAGCGGCTTGAGCACATCTGGTCGAGCACGCATGACGATTATCGCGGCTTTGCAGGCGAGCGTTGGCCTGCCGCCATGCGCGGCAAGCGGACCGTTCTGGTCTATGGCGGTAGTCGCGGCACCGTTCTGAAACTGCTCGACGACCTCACGGACGACGAAGTATCGGCCAAGCTCCCCGTGCAGCTGCGTCATTTGCCACAGCCGGTCGCAGCGTGAACGAGAGGGAGTCCGTCCATGGAAGCGACCTATTCCCGCCTCGGCGTTTACGTTCACGCCCCTTGGCGTGTCGTCGTGCGCGCTGCGCGATCGCGGATCGCAAAACAACACCGCCATGATCCGGCGCTGAAGCAGGCGCGCAAGCGCTTTTATTGCGAAATGCTTGCCTGCCACGCCAGGCATCAGCATCTCGTCCGCTTGTTCCGGCTGTGACATCCGCTCAGAGCCGATCCTTCACCCTCCCCTTCACGCAATCGCGTCGCCTGCCGGGCCTGCTGCCGGCGGGACGTTGGCGTGCGCTCGTTCGACAGGAGCCTCTCATGGCGCAACACGATCCTTTTACGCTTGATCTCTTCGGCAACACGTCGCTCTCTTCGGGGCTCGGCCTCGGCGTCACGGCCTTTCCATCCACCTTTGCAACGGACGGCGACGACGGTGATGCGCCGCACCCTCCGGCGGTTGCGCGTATAGAACCGCCGGTTGATCGACCCACCACCCGAGCTAGGGTTGAGAATTTCTACCTCGCTGGAACGCGCGTCCTTGCGAAATCGTGGCGGGACAGGGCACGTGACAATCTCGCGGCGATCCGACTTGCGGCCGCGATCGTGGCCGGTCGGCGTTCCGCCACCGCCGACGAACAGGCGCAGCTCATTCGCTTCACCGGCTTCGGCGCGTCCGAGCTCGCCAATGGCGTTTTCAGGCGCCCGGGCGAAGATGATTTTCGCGACGGCTGGGAGGATATTGGCGCGGCGCTAGAGTCGGCTGTCGGCGCGGGGGACTACGCCTCGCTCGCACGCTGCACCCAGTACGCCCATTTCACGCCCGAATACATCGTGCGCGCGGTCTGGGCTGGCGTAGCGCGGCTCGGCTTTCGTGGTGGACGTGTGCTCGAGCCCGGCATCGGCACGGGCCTGTTTCCGGCGCTGATGCCGGAGAACCTGCGCGGGGCGTGCCATGTCACCGGCGTCGAACTCGATCCGATCACCGCGCGCATCGCAGCCTTGCTGCATCCTCGCGCCAACATCATCAACCAGGACTTCGCACGGACCGAACTCCACCAGTACTTTGATCTCGCGATCGGCAATCCGCCGTTTTCCGATCGCACGGTGCGCAGCGACCGAGCGTTCCGGTCCCCCAGCCTTCGGCTGCACGATTATTTCATCGTCAAGGCGATCGACCGGCTGAAGCCCGGAGGTCTCGCCGCTTTCGTGACCTCGCATGGCACGATGGACAAGGCAGACGCGAGAGCACGCGAGCAGATCGCTGGGACGGCAGATCTCGTCGCCGCCATCCGGCTGCCCGAGGGCAGCTTCCGCGCCGACGCCGGGACGGACGTTGGCGTCGACATCCTCTTCTTCCGGAAGCGCCGCGATGACGATGCTCCCGGCGACGATACCTGGCTCGATCTCGCCGAAATCCATCCCGCAACCGAGCACGAGGGCACCATCCGGGTGAACCGCCATTTCTCCGAGCATCCGGAGATGGTGCTCGGTGAGCATGCGCTTGGGTCTGGCCCCTACGGTGAGACGTACGCTTGCGTGCCGCGCCCGGCCCTCGTGCTCGAAGACGCGCTTACCGCCACCATCCTCCATCTTCCGAACGCCATCTACGATGGCGCTCCGGAGACGACCGGTTTCGATGCTGACGAGACGCCGACGGTTGTTGCAACCGCTGCCGGCGTCGGCATCCGCGAAGGAAGTTATTTCGTCGGCAAGAACACGGCGTTGATGCAGATGGTCGACCGCACAGCCGTCATCATCGCCGTGAAGAAGGGGAGGAATGCCGACGGCGTCTTTGCCAAGCATGCGCGGATCATTCGCAAGCTGATCCCGATCCGCGACGCCGTGCGCGAGATCTTGAAGTGCCAGGAGACCGACCAGCCGTGGAAGCAGGCACAGGTCCGGTTGCGCATCGCGTGGAGCTCTTTCGTCCGCGATTTCGGGCCGATCAACACCACGGTCGTATCGTCGCAGGAGGACGAAGAGAGCGGCGAAGTGCGCGAGACGCACCGCCGGCCCAATCTGGCTCCGTTCGCGGATGACCCGGATTGTTGGCTCGTCGCCTCGATCGAAGACTATGAGCTCGAGACCAACACGGCAAAACCCGGGCCGATCTTCACCGAACGCGTGATCGCGCCGCCACAGGCGCCCGTCATCGCCTCAGCCGCCGACGCACTCGCCGTCGTCCTGAACGAGCGAGGCTCGGTCGATCCCGATCACATCGCGGAGCTTCTGCACCGCAGCGTCGACGACGTGATCGGTGAACTCGGCGACGCTATCTTCCGCGATCCCGCAACCGGCGCGTGGCACACCGCCGACGCCTATCTCTCCGGTGCGGTCCGCTCGAAGCTCGCCACAGCGGAAGCCGCCGCGGCCCTCGACCCGGCCTATGCGCGTAATCTCGAAGCGCTCAGGCGCGTCCAGCCGGCCGACCTTCGCCCATCCGACATCACGGCGCGGCTTGGCGCCCCCTGGATCCCCGCCGCCGACATCATCGCCTTCGTGAAGGAGACGATGGATGCCGACATCACCATCCACCATATGCCCGAGCTCGCATGCTGGACCGTGAATGCGCGCCAGCTCGAATGGAGCGCCGCCGGCACCACCGACTGGGGCACCCATCGTCGCCACGCCGGACTTCTTCTGTCAGACGCGCTCAACTCGTCGATCCCGCAGGTCTTCGACACGGTCAAGGACGGCGACAGCGAGCGGCGCGTGCTCAACACCGTCGAAACGGAGGCGGCGAAAGACAAGCTCGCCAGGATCAAATCCGTGTTTCAGTCCTGGATCTGGTCCGATCCGGACCGAACCGATCGGTTGGCCCGGCTCTACAACGACACTTTCAACAACATCGTGCCCCGACATTTCAACGGGGATCATCTGCAGCTCCCGGGCGCCTCAGGCGCCTTTTCTCTATATGGGCACCAGAAGCGGGCGATCTGGCGGATCATCGCGTCGGGAAGCTGCTACGTCGCCCACGCCGTCGGCGCCGGCAAGACGCTGTCCATCGCGGCCGCGATCATGGAGCAGCGCCGGCTCGGCCTCGTCAACAAGGCGATGCTCGTCGTGCCCGGCCATTGCCTGGCGCAGGCGGCGCGGGAATTTCTTGCCCTGTATCCGAACGCCCGCATCCTCGTCGCGGATGAAACCAATTTCGTGAAGGAGAAGCGCCATCGTTTCCTCAGCCGCGCCGCCACGGCGAGCTGGGACGCGATCATCATCACCCACAGCGCCTTCAAGTTCATTCCCGTCCCGTCCGCCTTTGAGGCGCAGATGATCCAGGACGAGTTGGAGGCCTATGAAGAGCTCCTCGGCAAGGTCGACAGCCAGGACCGCCTCTCGCGCAAGCGCATCGAGCGGATGAAGGAGGGTCATCAGGAACGTCTCGAATCGCTGGCCTCGCGCAAGGACGATCTGCTGACGATCGCCGAAATCGGAATCGACCAGATCATCGTCGACGAGGCGCAGGAGTTCAGAAAACTGTCCTTCGCCACCAATATGACCAGCTTGCGCGGCGTCGACCCGAATGGCTCGCAGCGCGCCTGGGACCTCTATGTGAAGTCCCGCTTCCTCGATGTGAAGAATCCAGGGCGGGCACTGGTCTTGGCCTCGGGCACCCCGATCACCAACACGCTTGGCGAAATGTTCACCGTGCAACGGCTGATGGATCACGCCGCACTCGCGGAGCGCGGCCTGCACGAATTCGACGCCTGGGCCTCGACCTTCGGCGACACCTCGACCGAGCTCGAATTGCAGCCCTCCGGCAAATACCGCCCCGTCACGCGCTTCGCGCAGTTCGTCAACGTCCCCGAACTGATCGCGATGTTCCGCTCCTTCGCGGATGTGGTGTTGCCCGACGATCTGAAGGACTACGTCAAGGTGCCGGAGATCGCCGGCGGTAGACGGCAGATCGTCACGGCCGAGCCGACGGCCGCCTTCAAGGCCTACCAGCGCCTGCTCGACGAACGCATCAAGGCCATCGAGGAGCGGGACCGGGCGCCGGAACCGGGTGATGACATCCTTTTATCGGTGATTACCGACGGCCGCCACGCCGCGATCGACCTGCGCCTCGTCGATAGCGGACAGGAGAATGAGGAGGGCAACAAGCTCAACGCCCTCATCGCCAATGCTTTCCGCATCTGGCAAGAGACCAGCGGCGGGACCTATCTGCGGAAGGACGGCAAGGCCTACGACAAGTCCGGCGCCGGCCAGCTCATTTTCTCCGATCTCGGCACCATCAGCGTCGAGGCCAGCCGCGGCTTTTCTGCGTACCGCTGGATTCGCGATGAACTCGTGCGTCTCGGTGTGCCCCCCTCCGAGGTCGCGTACATGCAGGACCATAGGAAGTCCGAGGCCAAGCAGCGGCTCTTCAACGATTTCAATGCCGGCAAGGTCCGCGTTCTTCTTGGATCGAGCGATACGATGGGCACGGGCGTTAACGTTCAGCTTCGCCTCAAGGCGCTCCACCATCTCGACGTGCCGTGGCTCCCCTCGCAGATCGAGCAGCGCGAGGGCCGTATCGTGCGCCAAGGCAACCAGCATGACGAGGTCGAAATCTTCGCCTATGCCACGCTCGGCAGCCTCGATGCCACCATGTGGCAAAACAATGAGCGCAAGGCCCGCTTCATTGCCGCCGCGCTGTCAGGCGATACGAGCGTCCGCCGCCTCGAGGACCTGGGTGAAGGCCAGGCCAACCAGTTCGCCATGGCCAAGGCGATCGCATCCGGCGATCCACGCCTCATGCAGAAGGCGGGACTTGAGGCCGAGATCGCGCGCCTCGAACGGCTGCACGCGGCGCATATCGACGATCAGCATGCGATCCGGCGGCAAATTCGCGACGCCGATCGCGAGATCGAGATCTCGACGCGCCGCATCGGCAATATTGCTGAGGATATCGCCCGTCTCGTTCCGACTGGTGGCGATGCCTTCACGATGGCCGTCAACGGGACGCGCTTCGACGAGCGCAAGCTCGCTGGTCGCGCCTTGATGAAGGAGATTCTCACCCTCGTCCAGCTTCAGCACGAAGACGACGTGGTGATCGCCTCGATCGGCGGCTTCGACGTCACGTTCGAGGGCGAGCGTATCGGCCGAGACGGGTATCACTACGTGACCATGCTGCAGCGAACCGACGCACAGTTCGAGATCGAGCTCCCGATGACCGTGACGCCGCTCGGCGCGGTCGCTCGTCTTGAGCACGCACTGACAAATTTCGACAGTGAACAGGAGAACCATCGTCGGCGTCTTGCCGAAGCCGAGCGGCGCCTTGCCTCCTATCGCGGACGAGTCGGCGATGCCTTCGCCTTCGCTGCCGAACTCGATCTCAAGCGCGCGCAGCTTGCGGAGGTTGAGGCGAACCTCGCCGCTAGCGGTGAGGAAGCGGTGCAGTTGAAGGGCGAGGAAACCCGAAGAGCTGCGTGAGTAGGAAAACCTGCTCGCAGAACGGTCGGAGCGGCGCCGCTGAAGCTCAACCGACCGTCTCGCGATCCCAGCCACGGCGGGCTCGCAAAGCGCTGACGCGCTCCGCTCGCGCCTGCCGGGCAGGGATGCTCGGCGGCAGTTGCGCCGCTCCGCCCGCCCTGCGGGCCGAGAGGATGTCTTCGAGAAGAAGACGAGCGGACCCCCGAACGGGTGGTCCACAACCCCTGAAAATGGAGAGCATCCCATGGAACTGATGATGGTCGATCCGCGCGCCCTGAAGGAGAATCCCGATCAGATGCGCCGCTCGAAGTCTTCGCCGCAAGCCGATGCCTTGCTGCTGGCATCGATCAAGGCCGTCGGCATCGTGCAGCCGCCGGTGATCTTGCCGGAGCGCGATGGCGGCAACGGCTATGTGATTCACTTCGGGCATCGTCGCGTTGCGCAGGCGATTGTCGCCGACCTCACCGAAATCCGCGTTCTCGTCGCGGACCCCGACGCAGATCACGACGCGATGCGCGCCCTCGTCGAAAACGTCGCGCGCGAGCCGCTCAACCCCGTCGACCTCTGGCGCTCGATCGAGCGTCTGGTGGCACTCGGCTGGACCGAGGAATCGATTGCGTTGGCGCTTGCCTTGCCGGTGCGCCAGGTCCGCAAGCTCAGACTGCTCGCCAATGTGCTGCCGGCGATGCTCGACCAGATGGCGAAGGGCGACATGCCCGGTGAGCCGCAGCTCCGCATCATCGCCGCCGCGCCGATCGACGAGCAGACCGAGGTCTGGAAGAAATACAAGCCGCGGAAGGCAGATCCGCAGGTCTCCTGGCACGACGTCGCCCGCGCGCTGACGAAGACGCGTATGTATGCGCGCCACGCGAGCTTCGATGATGCGCTGGCTACGGCCTATGGCATCACATGGGTCGAGGACCTGTTCGCGCCGGCCGATGAGGACAGCCGCTACACCACCGATGTGGAGGCCTTCCTCGGCGCACAAAACGAGTGGATGACCAATCATCTGCCGAAGCGTGGCACCGTGATCGAGGTGAACGAGTGGGGCCAGCCCAAGCTGCCGCCCAAATCCGAGCGGGTCTGGGGCAAGCCGGGCAAGTCCGATTGCACCGGCTGGTATCTCGATCGCGACGGTCAGATTCAGTCCGTCGCTTATCGCATGCCGCAGGTGAAGAAGGCGAAGGGTAAAGCCGGCGAGGCCGAAGAGGCCGCAGCCGACGACATCGAAACCACGGCGAAGCCGCGGCCCGATGTGACGCGCAAGGGCATGGAGATGATTGGTGATCTGCGCACCGACGCCCTTCATGAAGCCCTCGCCCGGGCGCCGATCGAGGATGACACGCTCCTCGGGTTGCTCGTGCTGGCGTTCGCCGGCCAGAACGTCTCCATCGCCTCCGGCAACGCCGACGGCTATGCGCGAATTGGCCGACACGCCGCGCGACTGATCGGGGAGGACGGCAAACTCGCCTTCGATCGCGACACCCTGCAACAGGTCGCGCGTGCGACCCTGATCGACGTGCTGTCGTGCCGCGAGAATCGCTCGGACAGTGGTGTCGCGGCGCGCATGGCAGGCGATGCCATCGGCGCAGACACGTTCTTGCCGAACATGGCCACGGACGACTTTCTGTCGTGCCTGTCACGCACCGCGATCGAGGCTGCGTGCAAGGACACGTCGGTGCTTCCCCGCCAACGGGTCAAGGATACGCGCGCGGCGCTCGTTCAGCACTACGCCGAGAACCGCTTCGTGCATCCGGCCGCGTTGTTCGCTCCCGCGCCCGAGAAGGTCGCCGCTTGGACCGACAAACACGCCCTCGCCGAAGACGACGAGGAGGCCGGGGCGGATGCGTTGAATGATCCCGACGAGATCGAGGACGCGCACGCCGCGGACGGCTACGCCGAAGCCGCGGAATAGCGACCCCCCCCATCCTTCCATCCGATCGATCCCGCCGCCGGCTCCTCCGAGTCGGCGGCGGCTTTCGTTCTCAAGCCTACACAGGAGGACATCATGTCCGCACAACACATCTACGTTTCTGCTCCGCTCGGCTCGATCATTCGCTATTCAGACGGTACACCGAAGCCACCCGCACGGTTCAAGCGCAAGCTTGCCGCGTGGGAAAACAACAACAGCGGCGGGAGGCTGGTCAGGAAAACTCCGTCTCGCGATATGCCGAGCTGTTTTCTACCCGCCGGCATCACGCTGCATCAGGGCGATTTCGGCAGTGCCGGCGTCGTCGTTCTCAGGGTCTACAAGACCTTCTCGGTCCACTGCGCCCTCAAGTTCATCGTGACTGAACCTCCGAAGCCTGGCTCGGTTCGTGTTCTCGACCGCGAGGGCGAGGCGGCTGAGCTGCTCCACCTCGCCGCCGACCGTACCGCGGCGGAAGCATGGCTTGCCGCGCATCGCCATCCCGGCGCCGTGCTGGAAGACGTCACGACGGACGAGGTCGCCGCGGCTGCGATCGAAGGGAGGGCGGCATGAGCACGTCCCTCTGTCCCTCCTCGGCAAACGGCCAGAACCCCACACCGGCGGGGGTCATGTTCGCACGCACCCACGAAGGCCTCCTCGTGGCCAAGGTCGGCGACAGTGCGTTTGCCTTGTTGCCCGGCTCGGATGGCCGGTTCTTCCTGGCGTCGGCCTGGCGTCTTCGCGGCCCGATGGAAGAATGGAAACGCTCAGACTTCTACAGTCACGGCGGCGATCTCGAAGACGAGACCGCTTTCCGAGCGCGCGTTGCGGAAAACGCCGAGCACCAGCGCCAGCGCACCGCCTTGGCGCGGCGCGACGTCTCCTCGCGCGCGACGACGCCATGGGGGACTTCGCAGCACGCCACCATCTACGCCGACGGTGTCATCTGTCATTCGACGGCAAGCCATGGCGGCTTCCATCTCGATGCTGAGCATAACGCGAAGGTCCATCCCGGCCTTCGCACGCGCGGCGGCTGGTATGAGGAAGATTGCGCCTGGGCGGCCGTGGCGCAGGCCTTTCCCGAGCTATTCACGGACTATGAGCGGCGCTGCGCGGATCGGACCATCCGCGACTGGTACCCGGACGCCTGGGAAGCGATCCACGGAAAGCGCCTCAAGCCCGGTGAATCTCACGAGAAGGATCGTCGCGCCTTTGAACGTGATCACGCATCCGACTGGATCGTGATTTCGGCGATCCGGTGCGACCGGCACGCCGGCATGACCGAATGCGTCGCCACGCTCGGCGGCGATCGAGCCGCCCCCGAGCAGCGCCGCTACCTCGTCCCGTCCGACGAATATCACGTCGGTCGCTTCGGCTTCGTAATCGATGAGGCTCGCCACCGTCTCTACGCCGGTGCGTCGAGCCTCATTGGCTGGAAACGGTGAGGTGTCACATGCCCTGGCAACTCATCGCCATTGCCTTCGGATGGCGCGCGGCAACGGATGAAGACCGCGGCATGCCGCCCCTCGTCGTCTGGCACCCGCGCCTGCGACGTCATTTCACGGGCGCCGACGCCTGGAAGCGCGCGGTCCGCTTGTCCGTGCGTGCGCCGGACACATCCCTTCCTTCGCCGTCAAAAGTCAGGAGGCGTCCATGAATCCTCATCTCATCACCATTGACCTGCTGGTTGAAGCGCATGAGCACCCACAGGGCCAGGTCGCCGAGGCGCTGCAGGGCGTCCTCACGGACGAGATGCGCATACACACTGGGAGACGTTCGGCATTGATCGACTGGGTGATAGTCGGCGACGACATCGCGTCGTCGATCGTGCAGACCACGCTTCTCGACGAATATGCGCCCGACAGGATAGCGTTTCCCCACTGGTCATGGAGGGCATTCTGATGTCGCTTACGCCTCAATGGGCCTTACTCCTACGCATGGAAAATGCACTTCTCGAGACAACCCGTCATCTCGGCATCGTTGAACGGCAGATCGAAGCTCGCGCCGAGCGCATGACGATCACTTCCTGCACCAAGCGCCGGCAGTCCGGCCGTGGCACCTCAAGATGGACACGCGCGGACGAACGGGCTTTCCACGAAAATATCGCGGCACTCGCCCTCACGCGGCGCACCGAGATCGACGCGTTGATTCGCAAGCTCACACGGCAAGAGAGCGCGATTGCGGCGTTCCGGCGGCGCCACGGGATCGAGCCTGCGCTCAGAGACCTTGAGGCAACAGCCGGCACCATGACGATTGACGGCTAATCATGTCGCGGGGTATCGGCCAGCGCTTCTGCAGCGCAAGTCAGCCGGTCGAGTAACCCTTGAGCTCCGGCACCGCACGTACTGCGGCCAGCGCTCCCGGAGCAGAGCCTGCGAAAGATGACGTCCAGGCGCGCCACCTCGCCCGCGGCGGAGGAAGAAACGACGATAGCCAGCAAACCGGGCTGGACATGGATGCAGGTCATCTCGGCATTCATCCCGTTTGACGTCAACCCGTGCCGGTGCCCCCTCGGGTTTGCTGCGGTCTGAACCGTCGACGGCCCGCTTCAAGGGCAAGTCGCAGGCGATCGCCGCCCGCCGTCTCGCCATGGCCAGGCCGCGTCCTGCGCAGGGCCTTCGGCCCCGCTTGTCCGCACCCCGACCATGCTCGCCTTGACGGTCGACGCCCCTTGAAGCGGTCCGCTTGCGCCGGTTCTGGGGGACCGCACCCGAGGGGGCACCGGCACGAGCCGATCGCCTCTCCCGGCGAAACCGAGAAAAGGACCTCACCATGTCAAAGACCGCCCGTTCTCCTCGCTCATCTGCTGCCGTCGTTCCGCTCCGCCGCGGCACCACGCTCGAGATGGTCCGGCTCGCCTGTCCCGACGCAGCGCAGGCCAACCGCATCTCCGACAGCTTCGGCCTTGCTACGCTCGACAGCGACGGCATCCGTGACCTCCACGAACGGCTCATCATCGAGACCGCCCAAGCGCTGAAAGACGGCTTGAGCGAGCGCGCCATGCAAATCCACCTGCAGCGCATTGTCGGCGCCTATGTCGGATCGGCCCATGGTGCCGGCCAGTTCTACTCCCGCGCGGTGACCGAAGCGCGTGACGCGACCGCCAAGCTTGCCAACGACAGCCGCGACGAAGATCTCGACGGTCCCGTTGGTTTCGACAGCGCCGCGCAGCGCAAACGAGAATTCGCGGCCGACATGGCCCTCCAGGCCCACGCGCTCCGCATGGCGGCCGAGGGCGCCGTCACCGCCTACGAGCAGATCGTTGGCGAAACCTGGAAGCCGTTCGAACGGCAGATCGAGCACGCCGGCGAGACCGTCGGCCGCAAGGCTGCCAAACTTCAGATGGAGTCTTTCGGCTAGCCATTCGGGCGGGGCATGGCCCCGCCCTTTTCACTTCCGACGAAAAGGCCGGTCCTCGCGGGCCGGCCTTTTCGCATGTCACGCGCGGCGGCGGCGCTGCAATTTGAAAACCAATAGAAAAGCGAAGACCAGCCGACACCCATCGCGGTCCCCGTCCCGAGTGATGGTCCTGCTCCGGCTGGTTTGTCCGCGCAACGGCTTCGCCGTCCTCCACTGCGTTGCGGCCCTCCCAACAAACTCCGGTTTTGCGAATCGCGCCGATCCGGGTGCGCGGACCTCCCAGTCCTGCGCGGGCGGACCTCGTGACGGGGCCGCGATGGGCGCGGCCTCCAACGGAGGTCATGATCATGAGCCGAAAACAGGAAAAATCCCGCGCGGACATCTACGCGCGCATCACCGATCGCATCGTCGCCGATCTCGAGCACGGCGTTCGTCCATGGATGCGTCCATGGACTGTCGCCAACACCGCTGGCCGCATCACTCGGCCACTCCGCTGCAACGGCCAACCCTATAGCGGTGTGAACGTCATCCTGTTGTGGTCCGAGGCGGTCGCGCGCGGCTTCACCTCGCCGACCTGGATGACCTTCAAACAGGCGGCCGAACTGGGCGGCCATGTCCGCAAGGGCGAGACGGGCAGCACCGTGGTCTACGCCAATCGGTTTACAAAGACCGAGACGGACGGCAATGGCGATGAGGTCGAGCGCGATGTCCCGTTCCTCAAGGCCTATACCGTCTTCTGCGTCGATCAGATCGATGACCTGCCCGAAGACTATTACGGCCGTCCGGCGACTGTCTCAACGCCGATCGAACGCAACGCGCGCGCCGACGCGTTCTTTGCCAACACCGGCGCGGTCGTCCGCCATGGCGGCACGATGGCGTTCTATGCGCCCTCCTCCGATCATGTTCAGATGCCGCCGATCGAAAGTTTTCGCGACGCGAAGTCCTATGTCGCCGTCCGAGCGCATGAAACCGTTCACTGGACCGCTCCTTCTCACCGCGTCAATCGAGATCTCAGCCGGTACGGCAAGGATCGTAGCGAACGCGCGCGCGAGGAACTGATCGCCGAACTCGGGAGCTGCTTCCTTTGCGCGGACCTCGGCATCGTGCCCGAACTCGAACCGCGCCCGGATCACGCGAGCTACCTCGCGTCCTGGCTCGAGGTCTTGTCAAACGAGAAGCGCTTTATCTTCTCGGCCGCCGCGCATGCGCAACGCGCCGTCGCCTACCTGCACGGCCTCCAACCGAAAGCGTTCGAGGTCGGGGAAGCTGCATGATGAGCAGACAGCGAGTCGATCCCTGTCGACTTGCGACAGCTCTGCCCACTTCGAAGCACGATCAGGTTGCGGGCGCTCAGCCTCGGCGCCGGCATCCAGTCCACGACCCTCGCTCGTATGGCCACGCACGGCATCATCGATCCGATGCCAGACTATGCGGTCTTCGCAGACACCGGCTGGAAGCCGACCGTCGTTTACGATCACCTCGCCTCGCTGACATCGCCGAATGTATTGCCTTTTCCTGTCTACGTCGTATCGGCGGGCAACATTCGAGAGAATCTGATCAGCGCTGCTCGCGGTCAGCGGTGGGCATCCATCTCCGCCTTCACGCGCGCAGTGAACCAGCCTCGCCCTTCGGGGGTCTCGCCGGGGGTTTCCTCTCGTCAATTGTCGTGACCTGATACTCGGCCTTACCGAACTTCCTTCCCCAGGGGGCGCGTTCGGGCGCTAACGGATCGTCGCTCTATTGAGCGAAGGTCGCTCCCATCCGCAGTCTCGTTTGATAGGCCGCGCCCTGACGCCTGATCGAGAAGCGGCGCGGTCGTTCATTTTCAGTCGAGATCGCGACCAGCGGGGCTTGAAACATTGTGAGGTGTCCCCTGTTGGTGAAATGCGCGTCCGTCGCGCTGGCCCCGAAGGTCGTTGTCGTGTCACCAGGCCGTTTCATCAGTCTCGCCCACGGCGTCCTCGATTTGGCATGTCTGACCGAAGGCCGTCTTCGCTTTGCTCCGCCTCGCTCTTATCCCCGCAACATCCGGCCACGACTTTCTTCCCCTGGCCGCTGCGCGTCCATTCCTCGCGGAAATCAAGAAAGTCGTGGCCTGGCTGCCCTCTACTGCGTGCCGGCCCCTCTCGGGGTGCGGGTCGATCGCCTCCGGTCTGTAGCCAGCCATCGAGGCCGCGGTGGGCGCGGCCCGGAAAACTGAAAAGGACACGACAATGGCAACCATCGGCACCTTCACCTCGAACGGCAACGGCTTAGGTTACGCGCGAGAAGGTGTCCTTTAGCGCGCTGACTGTTGCGAGTTTTGCACGCAGACGTCCGGGTCAAGCGT
>NZ_JBXAFS010000028.1:0-43338 GCF_058793355.1 Afipia sp. MLSD5-FHT05B12 | reverse complement strand
GTGTCGGCGCGGCCTTCGGAGCTGCCGCAGGTGGCGGCGGAGGAGGCGCAGCTTTCGGTGCCGCGGGTGGCGGCGGAGGCGCAGCCTTGGGTGCAGCCGGAGGAGGCGGTGGAGGCGCTGCCTTCGGTGGTGCGGGTGGTGGAGGCGGTGCAGCCTTCGGCGGCGCAGGCGGTGGCGGAGGTGCGGCGCGTGGTGGTGCCGGCGGCGGAGGTGGAGCTGCTCGCGGCGGAGCGGGTGGCGGAGGTGGAGCGGCCTTCGGTGGTGCAGGTGGCGGAGGCGGCGCAGCTCTCGGAGGCGCAGGCGGCGGTGCTGGTGCAGCCTTCGGAGGCGCGGGCGGTGCGGCCTTTGGCGGAGCTTTCGGCGGAGCCTTCCCGTCCTCGGGAGCTTGCGCCTGCGCGACGACGAATGACGACGCTTCGGCGTGAGCCGGTGCTTGCGAAAGCTGAATGGCAGCGATCGCCGTCGTCGTCAGCAGAATGAGTCGAATGTTCTTCATGGTGCCTCTGGGGTGTGAAGAAAGTGAAGCAGCGGTAAAGCTGTCGCCCGTCGCAACGAAGTGAACTGCGATCAGTGGATAGTGATTAGGCGGTAATGTGGCGAAGCCAAAACAGGATGAACTATTTCATGTCGCACGGCGAATCGGTTCGCCGAGAATGAATGGACGTTAAGATACGCTGCGAATCTGCCGCTGCAAAACGCGTATGTGCCAGGCGCAGGTGCGGTGCATCATACGCATCGCCGCGGATCATCGCCGCGGCGTTCGCACCGGTGCTTCGTCGGGCGCGTTCGGAGGGAGTTCGCGCGGCGGGTCCGGCTCCACCGGATCGTGCATCGGCGGCGGCACTTCGGGGCGTGGATTGCCGGGCGGATTTTCTGCCGGAGGTTCGGTCGGCGTCCGTGGCGTCGGCGGTGGGATCTCTTCCGGCTCGCCGGGAATTTGATCTTGCATCACATCGCGGCCTTTCGGTTCTCGCCAATGTCAGGACGATCACAGTCACGGCGGCGTGCCGCGTCCGTTCGTTCCATGTCGGCAGCATGACAACGACGATTTCTCCGACGATTTTCGCCGCGAGCGCCGATCCGCAGCTCGTCGCGTTGTTCGAGGCAACGATCGGAGGAAAACGATGTTCCGTTGCGGACAGCGCGGACGTGGCGAGTTCCGCATATTGACAGCGGGACGTGAAGCCACGGAGATTGCCGGAACAAATGTCCGGGGGACTTCCGATGCCGCTCGCCTACTGGTGCGTCCTGATCGCCGCGCTGCTGCCCTATGCGCTGGGCAAATACGCCAAGTCCGGTGTCGAGAGCGACAACCGTTATCCGCGCGAGGATTACGATAACTTTCCGCCGAGAAACCGGCGGGCCTACGCCGCGCATCTGAACGCGCTCGAAACATTCCCGTTCTTCGCGGTCGCGGTGGTGATCGCGCTCACCATGGGCGCGCCGGTGTATATGGTGAACGTGCTCGCGGTGCTCTACATCGTGCTGCGGATCGCGCACGCGCTGTTGTACATCTTCAATCAGCCTGCCGCACGCTCAATGGCGTTCGCCGCGGCGATGGCGGTTAGTATCGGGATCTTCGTGCTGCCCGCGTTCAAATAACGACGGTTGGCCTGTCGAATCCAGCCCCTCTTCCGCGGGGAGGCTCGAAGGATTTTTGCAATTATCTCCGCACCAGCAGTGTATTGCTGCGCGTCTTGCCGGCGATGCCGTAGCCGAGGCCGGTCATGTCCTTGATGCAATCGTGCAGCCATTCCTTGCGCTCGAGATGCTCGATGGCAACGGCGCGCGGCCACAGCGATTCCGGTGCTTCACGGAAGAACGGCGTCAGCACGCGGTCCTCATAACCTTCGACGTCGATCTTGAGTGCGTCGATCTGCGTCACGCCGGCGTCGCGCAGGATGGTGAGCAGCCGATGCGCGGCGACCTTGGTGCCGCCGGTCTCGGAAATATGGCTGGCACCGAGATTGTCGCCATCGGTCTCGATCATCAGTTCTCCTTCGGTGTCGCCGGCGGCGGCTTTCACCAGCGTGAGATTGGTCAGCTTCGAGGCGCTCGCGTTGAAGGCGAGCCGCGCATTGCTCACCGGATGCGGCTCGATGGCGATGACGCGGCCATTTGCGCCGACATACTTTGCCAGCGCCACCGCATAGGTGCCGACATTGGCGCCGACATCGACGAAGGTGCAGCCGGAGCGTGCGTGTTCGCGCAGGAAATCCAGTTCCGGCAAATTGTAATCGGGATTGAACAGCGCGCCGCGTTCGGTGCCGCTCGCCAGATGATGCAGCCGGAACGACGCGCCCTGATAGGTGGTATCAATCGGCCCGGAGCCGAGCAGATGGACAATGCGCGACAGCCATGGCCGGAACGCGCCGCGTTTGAGCCCGGAGCCGTGGGCGGCGGCGATCACCGCGCGTTGCAGGGCGTTGGGGGCATAGGTGCCGAAAGGCTTCTGATCGTCGCTCATGCGCCAGTCATCGCGCACCTGTTCCGCCGTTTCAAGGCCGATCCGGCGGGATCTCTTTCCTGAGCTATTTCAGGCTTTTCAGGAAGGGCGGCAGATCGTTGACCTGACATCGAGGCAACACCGGAAGGTCGCAGTTGCGTCGATTGAAAAGGACGTGCCGTTCTTCAGCTTAAGTCCGGCATCGAAGCCTTCAGTGTCTCAAGTCGTTTCGTGATCGCGGTCTTGACGGATTGATGGATCGCGTCCGGGAAATCCGGCGGCAGTTCGCTTTCCACGCGGTTCAAGGCATGAACGGTGTTGCCGATCATGGTCTCAACGCAATTGCGCATGAGAGATTTCGGCAGGTCCGCGGCTTCTCCGGTCTGCACGAAGTGACGCCCGGCGATCTCGTCGATCCGGTAGTGATTCTTGTTGCCGACGGACATCGCAAGCTTCATCTGCTTGAGCTGGATCTGTCCGGCATCGAGGCTGGGTTGCGCGGTCAGGATATCGTAGAGCGGCGTCAGGCGATAACGTCCGCCCGGGCCGAGAAAGATGCTGAAATTCTTGCCGTGCCCATCGGTCGCGCCGATCAGCCAGAACAGGATCTGCGCCTTGAAGAGAGTGGCGCGATCGGCGGCGGGATCGTCACTGCCCTTGAGCAGATTCAGCAGGGATTTGAGGTCCGGTCCTCCGTCGCTCTGGTATTTCCGGGTCGGGGGAATGGACAGTGCCTGACAGCAATCTTCCTGCGGCACGCGGAGCAGCCGTCCATCGCGCGTCCACCGCCGGTCGAAGCGCTCGATCACGAGGGCCTTGGTGCCGCCGAATGTTGTGATCGTGGCCGTGTTGACCGGCAGGCCGAAGGCGGCAGCCAGTCTGAGGCAGTAGAACTCGTTCTCGATACTGTTGGAGAGATCGATTCCGTTCGGCAATTCGCCGATCCGCGGCTTCAGAATATGCGTGGTGGGCGTGGTGCCATGCGGTTTGAGCCATTTGTCGTTGTGTCGAAGGAGGGCGGTTTTCTCCTGCGCGCCCGCGACGGAAATCCGGAAGCCGTCGTCGCGGGAGAGGCCGAGGGGAGCCTGGATGAGACCCTTGAGCAGCTTTTCAATGGCCTCGTCATCCACATCTTCTCCGGTGAGCGCGGCGGCGGGCTTGTTGTTGTCCGGCTCGCTGTCATGCGCGATGAATTGCAGGGCGCCGACGCAATCATGGCCGATGGCGGAGAGCAGGCTGTAAGCATCCGTGCCGGCCGCGCCGACTTTCTCGGCGACGCGTCTGCGGATCGCGTCAGAATCCGGCAGCAGATTGTCGAACACGGCAGCAACGGTCGCGCCGCGGAAGCTGTCCTCGCGCAAAGGCATGGAGAGCGATATCGGCAGCACATGCTCCCAGTCCAGCCAGCCCTGATCGTAACGGAAGGTGATCGCGCCGCCTGCGTCCTTGCGCAGGTGGCCGACGAGGCGGTTATTCAACAGGACACGCAGCGGTGGATGGCTGGGCCGCCGGGGCATCAGAAGATGTCCTCAAGATCCAGTTCGCTGTCCTTGCCGCGCGGCGCGACCCGAAGTTCGAGATCGAGCGCGGCCAGAATGGACAGCAAGGTCTCCAGCTTGGCGGCCGGATACCCCATCTCAATCAGCGAGATGGTCTCCTGACGGAGGTCGGCAAGGTCCCCGAGTTGCGATTGATTCAGCCCGCGCTTCTTGCGGGCACGGCGGATGACACTGCCAAGCTGGTTCGGTGTGCGCGCAACATCGGTCATCGGCATCCTCCAGACGCGATATTATGCGCCAACTCCGATAATTTATCAATATCGGAGTTATCGCATAAAATAACTTTATGCGTCAATTCAGATAAATACAAAATATGCGAGTTGGCACATAAAAACGCCCGCATGACGCGGGCGCTTCAGTCCAGGTTTAGTGGAGATGAACCGTCAGGCTCAGACCTGCCGTTCAACCATCTTGGCCTTGAGATCGGCGATGGCTTCCGACGGGTTGAGACCCTTCGGGCACGCCTTGGCGCAGTTCATGATGGTGTGGCAGCGATAGAGCCGGAACGGATCTTCCAGATTGTCGAGGCGCTCGCCGGTGGCCTCGTCGCGCGAATCCTTCACCCAGCGGTCGGCGGCCAACAGCGCAGCCGGGCCGAGGAAGCGATCGCTGTTCCACCAGTAGCTCGGGCACGAGGTCGAGCAGCAGGCGCACAGAATGCACTCGTAGAGACCGTCGAGCTTGGCGCGGTCTTCCGGCGACTGCCGCCATTCCTTCTGCGGGGTCGCGGTCGTGGTGTGCAGCCACGGCTCGATCGAGGCGTACTGCGCATAAAAGTTGGTCAGATCCGGCACGAGATCCTTCACCACCGGCTGATGCGGCAGCGGATTGACCTTGATCGGACCGGCCTCGACCTCGTCCATGGCGCGGGTGCAGGCCAGCGTGTTCTGGCCGTCGATGTTCATGGCGCAGGAACCGCAGACGCCTTCGCGGCAGGAGCGGCGGAAGGTCAGCGTCGGGTCGACGTTGTTCTTGATCCAGATCAGCGCGTCGAGAATCATCGGCCCGCAATCGTGGGTGTTCACGTAATACGTATCGATGCCGGGGTTTTTGCCGTCGTCCGGATTCCAGCGATAGACCTTGAACTCACGCAGCTCGGTCGCGCCGGCCGGTTTCGGCCATTCCTTGCCGCCGCTGATGGTGGAATTCTTCGGCAGTGTGAACTGAACCATTGCTTTTCCCTGCATCCTTGTCCCGGGCGCAGAACCGGGACCGTTACGGCCCTGGATCAGCGGAGCGGCACTGCGTGCCGCGCCGCGTCCGGGGAAAATCTTTTATCAATACACGCGCGCCTTCGGCGGAATGTACTGCACGTCGTTGGTCATGGTGTAGTCATGCACCGGACGGTAATCGAGGGTCGTGTTGCCCTTGTCGTCAAGCCACGCCAGGGTGTGCTTCATCCAGTTCTTGTCGTCGCGCTCGGCGAAATCCTCGCGGGCGTGCGCGCCGCGGCTCTCGGTGCGGTTGGCCGCGGAATCCATCGTCACCACCGCCTGTACGATCAGGTTGTCGTATTCGAGGGTTTCCATCAGGTCCGAGTTCCACACCAGCGAATGGTCGGTGACGGCGATGTCGCCGAGGCCGCCGTGGACCTTGTGGATCAGCTCCTGGCCTTCCTTGAGCACGTCGCCGGTACGGAACACCGCGCAGTTGTTCTGCATCACGCGCTGCATGTTGTCGCGCAGCTTCGCGGTCGGGGTGCCGCCGGAGGCGTAGCGATATCTGTCGAGGCGGCCGAGCGACATGTCGGCGGAGTTGGCCGGCAGGTCGGGCTGCGAGGCGTTCGGCGTCAGCTTCTCGGCGCAGCGCAGCGCCGCGGCGCGGCCGAACACCACGAGGTCGATCAGCGAGTTGGAGCCGAGCCGGTTGGCGCCATGCACCGACACGCAGGCGGCTTCGCCCACCGCCATCAGGCCAGGCACCACCGCGTTGTCGTCGCCGCCCTTCTTGGTGACCACTTCGCCGTGGAAGTTGGTCGGAATGCCGCCCATGTTGTAATGCGCCGTCGGCACGATCGGGATCGGCTCGCGGGTCACATCGACGCTGGCGAAGATTTTCGCCGATTCCGAAATGCCCGGCAGGCGCTCGTGCAGCATCTTCGGATCGAGGTGGTCGAGATGAAGGAAGATGTGATCCTTGTTCTTGCCGACGCCGCGGCCCTCGCGGATTTCAATGGTCATGGCGCGGGAGACCACGTCGCGCGAGGCGAGATCCTTCGCGGAGGGCGCATAGCGCTCCATGAAGCGTTCGCCCTCGGAGTTGACGAGATAGCCGCCTTCGCCGCGCGCGCCCTCGGTGACGAGGCAGCCGGCGCCGTAGATGCCGGTCGGATGGAACTGGACGAACTCCATGTCCTGCAGCGGCAGGCCGGCGCGCAGCGCCATCGCGCTGCCGTCACCGGTCTGGGTGTGGGCGCCGGTGCAGGAATAATAGATGCGTCCGTAGCCGCCGGTGGCGAGAATGGTGGTCTGCGCCCGGAAGCGGTGAATCGTGCCGTCGTCGAGCTTCATCGCGATCACGCCGCGGCAGACGCCCTGATCGTCCATGATGAGGTCGATGGCGAAGAACTCGATGAAGAACTCCGCCGAATGGCGCAGCGCCTGGCCGTACATGGTGTGCAGCATGGCGTGGCCGGTGCGGTCGGCGGCGGCGCAGGTGCGCTGGGCCTGGCCCTTGCCGTAGTCCAGCGTCATGCCGCCGAACGGGCGCTGGTAGATCTTGCCGTCCTCGGTGCGCGAGAACGGCACGCCCCAGTGCTCCAGCTCGTAGACCGCGTCGGGCGCGTGGCGCACCATGTATTCGATGGAGTCCTGATCTCCCAGCCAGTCCGACCCCTTGACGGTGTCGTACATGTGCCAGCGCCAGTCATCCTTGTGCATGTTGCCGAGCGAGGCGGAGATGCCGCCCTGCGCCGCCACCGTGTGCGAGCGCGTCGGGAAAACCTTGGTGATGCAGGCGGTGCGCAGCCCCGCCTCCGAGCAGCCGACCACCGCGCGCAGCCCGGCGCCGCCGGCGCCGACAACGATCACGTCAAAGGTGTGGTCTTCGATCGGATAGGCTTGACCGTTCGCGCCGGGCGCGCTCTTGCCGTTCGCGGCCATGCGTCAGACTCCAGAGGACAATTTGAAAATAGCGTAGATCGAGGCGAGGCCGACGGCGATGCAGAAGAAGGTGTTGGCGATGATCGCCACCAGCTTGAGCTTCTCGTCGGTGACGTAATCTTCCAGCACCACCTGCATGCCGATCTTCATGTGCCAGACGCTGGCGATGATGAAGAGGATCATGATGATCGCGATCAGCGGCGAGCCGAGAATCTGCGCGGCGCCGGCCTGATTGCGGCCCAGCAGCGACATGATGACGATGATCACCGGTACGATCAGCAGCACCAGCGCGATCGCGCTGACGCGCTGACGGAAGAAATCGGAGGTTCCGCCCTTGGCCGAGCCGAGACCGCGGACGCGCTTGAGCGCGGTGCGGATCGATGTATTCGAGTGACCCTGTGCGCTCATCGTCCGCCTCCCACGACGTAGGCGATGATCCAGATCAGCACCGTCGCGGCAATGCCTGCGATCAATGCCGCCCAGGTCAGGGATTCACGCTCGGTCGGCGAGAAGCCGTAGCCGAGATCCCAGACCAGATGACGAATGCCGCTGAACAGGTGATGCATCAGCGCCCACGTGTATCCGAACACGATGACGCGCCCGATCCAGCTCGATGTGAAGCCCTGGATGTTTGCGTAGGCGCCGGGGCCGGACGCCGTGGCGATCAGCCACCACGCCATCAGCAGCGTTCCGGCATAAAGGCCGATGCCGGTGATGCGATGGACGATGGACATCGCCATCGTCAGCGTCCAGCGATAGGTCATGAAGGGTGAAAGCGGACGGTCGATCCTGGGTGCCATGCGCGACTTTAATGGTTTGCGGCAGAAGGAAGTTGCCGTCTTTTTATGCGGGACCGGGTTATTAGAGGGCTTCTATTTACGGAGTCGGCGGAACGAGCGCAACGCAGAATCGATCAAGCTATGAATCGGAAGCCATTTTTAGATTTGCGCGTTTGTCCTTCTGGCATACCTGTTTCTCGTATACCACGCAGGCTGGCCGCCACATCTGAAGCGTGATTCAGCTCCTGTCATGTCGCGGATACAAGCACCTTGGCATCCCTTCACGCGAGGTCGCTGCATGATCGCCGGCCTGAATACCTCCCAACTGCTTGAACTTGTTCTGTTGCTGGTGGTGACCGGCCAGCCTCCTGGCCGCGTTGCTCGGCGTGCGCGTGGCGCATTTCATGACCAGGCGAAAACTTGAAATCGCGTTCGGAATTTGTCGGCTGGTTGTCAGCTCGCGCTTCGTCGTCAGCCTCGCGACGGTATTGAGTTCTCCGCGCGATCCCCGGTTCGTCATGCCCGGACGTGTTCCGGGCATCCCGGCCCCATGAGTACAGTCCCTGTGACCAATCGAGATCACCGGGACAAGCCCGGTGACGACAATCCCGGGACGGCCGGGATGACTAGTCCGGTTCGCGCTTCATGTAGAACTTGCGGTCATCCTCATCGATGATGCAGAAGCCGAGCCGCTCATAGAGCTTCATCGCGGGATTTCGTCTCACGACGGCAAGCGTCATCGGCTGGCCATTGCGCGTGGCCTCGTCGATCAGATCGGTAATCAGCCTGGTGCCGATGCCGCGTCCCCGGAACGGGGCGTCGACGAAAATCTGCTCCAGGTGGAGCGTGGCGTCCTGCATCGCGCTCTGTATCCAGCCGACGTCAGCGCCATCAAGCGTGACGATCTGCACCTGATCGGCCTGCCAGAGATGGCGCAGGTTTTCCTCCTGCCGCGTCGCATCCAGCTTCAGGTCCCGGATGATGTTCGCCATCGCGGAGAGATAAAGCTTGACGCAAAAGGCGAAGTCCTCGTTGCGCGCCGGACGAAGCACGATCGGCATGACCGCATCAGCGCCTATGATGTGGCGCGCGGCGGCCCGGACCATGTCCTGTAAACGCGTCATTTCTTGTAGATCCCGGCATAGGTGTCGCGCAGCACATTCTTCTGCACCTTGCCCATGGTGTTGCGTGGCAGGTCGTCGACGAAGATCACCCGCTTGGGCATCTTGAACTTCGCCAGCCGTCCGTCGAGCGCGTGCAGTACCCTGGCTTCATCGAGTGGCGTTTTCTTGTCGCCGACCACAACAGCGGTAACGCCTTCGCCGAAATCGGTATGCGGCACACCGATCACGGCCGACTCGGTGACGCCGGGAATGGCGTCGATTTCGTTCTCGACTTCCTTCGGATAGACGTTGAAGCCGCCGGAGATCACCAGATCCTTGCCGCGTCCGATGATGTGGACGTAGCCGCGATCGTCGATCTTGCCGAGATCTCCGGTGATGAAGAAGCCGTCGGCGCGCAGCTCTTCCTTGGTCTTCTCCGGCATCCGCCAGTAGCCCTTGAACACGTTCGGGCCCTTGACCTCGATCATGCCGATTTCTTCGCGCGCGAGTTCCGCGCCGGTCTCGGGATTGGTCACGCGCACGGAGACGCCCGGCAGCGGAAAGCCCACCGCGCCCGGCACCCGGTCGCCGTCGTAGGGGTTCGACGTGTTCATGTTGGTCTCGGTCATGCCGTAGCGCTCAAGCACCGCATGCCCGGTGCGCGCCGACCATTCGCGATGGGTTTCGGCCAGCAGCGGCGCGGAGCCCGAGATGAACAGCCGCATGTGCGACGTGGACTCTCTGGTCAGGTTCGGGCTTTGCAGCAGCCGCGTATAGAACGTCGGCACGCCCATCAGCACGGTGGCGCGCTGCATGAGCTTGATGATGAGTTCGGGATCGAGCTTCGGCAGGAAGATCATCGAGGCGCGCGCGAACAGCGTGACATTGCTCGCCACGAACAATCCATGGGTGTGATAGATCGGCAGCGCGTGGATCAGCACGTCGTCCTGTGTGAAACGCCAGTAGCCGACAAGGCTGTGCGAGTTCGACGCCAGATTGTCGTGGGTCAGCATCGCGCCCTTGGAACGGCCGGTGGTCCCCGAGGTGTAGAGAATGGCGGCGAGGTCGTCGCCCGCGCGCGCGACAGTCTTGAAATCTGGAGCGGACTTCGCAGCACCATCGCTCAGCGAACCCTTGCCGCCGGCATCGAGCGTTTCGACAGTCGCGCCGGACTTGGCAGCAAGCTTGCCGATGCCGTCGGCCTTCGACGGATCGCACACGATCAGCGACGGCTCGGCGTCGCCGATGAAGTAGTCAAGCTCGTTGAGCGTGTAGGCGGTGTTCAGCGGCAGGAACACCGCGCCGGCGCGCACGGTCGCCAGATACAGCACCAGCGCCTCGACCGATTTTTCCGTTTGCGCTGCAACACGGTCGCCGGGCTTGACGCCGCGGGAGACGAGGTAGTTCGCCGTGCGTCCCGCTTGCGCGATCAGATCGGCATAGCTGATGCGCGTTCCGCCCGCTGTTTCGATGGCGAGCCTGCTGGTGTCCGCAAGCCCGTCAAACAGGCGAGAAAACAGGTTGGCGTTCGCGCTGGCGTTCATGCAACATTTCCATCGAGAGATCGGATTTTTCCGGTTTTGAGTACACCAAAACCACAACTCGCAGCAACGGAGACAACCGGCATGAGCAATAACAAGAAACGTGTGGCCTGGATTACGGGCGGGGGAAGCGGCATCGGTCTCGCCGGTGCCCAAGAACTGGCCAGGGAGGGATGGACCGTCGTGATCTCGGGCCGCCGCAAGGACGTGCTCGACGAGGCTGTCGCGAGTATCGCCAAATCGGGCGGCAAGATCGAGGCGATGGTGCTGGACGTCAGCAATGCGGCGGATGCCGAGAAGGTGGCCAAGGAGATCGTCGCCAAACACGGACGGATCGATCTTCTGGTCAACAGCGCCGGCGTCAACGTGCCGAAGCGGAGCTGGGACGACATCACCCTTGAGGGCTGGGACAAGCTGGTCGATATCAATCTGTCCGGCGTGATGTATTGCATGCGCGCCGTGTTGCCCGCGATGCGCGCGCAGAAGGACGGCGTCATCATCAACGTCGCGTCATGGGCGGGGCGTCATGTCTCGAAGATGACCGGCCCCGCCTACACCACGACCAAGCATGCGGTGCTGGCGCTGACCCATTCGTTCAACATGGATGAATTCAAGAACGGCCTGCGGGCGTGCTGTCTCTCACCCGGCGAGGTCGCAACGCCGATCCTGAAGCTGCGTCCGGTGCCGCCGTCGGCCGAGGACATGGCGAAGATGTTGCAGCCGGAAGATCTCGGCCGCACCATCGCGTTTGTCGCCAGCATGCCGCCGCATGCCTGCATCAACGAGATCCTGATCTCGCCGACATATAACCGCGGCTTTGTGACGCCGACGATGCTTTAGTGGTTTGCCTCTCCCAGGTTACGAGGAGAGGCGCATTCTATCTCTGCGTCGTCCCGGCCTTCGCCGGGACGACGAGGAACACTATGCCTTTCCCGGCGCAATGCCGCCGCTCCACGTATCCCGCCTCCAAAAGTTTCAAATTCCCGAAAATTTATTTTCTGAAACGCGCCGCGAAAGCCGCCGTAGCTCGGCCAGCGACGGCGCAATGATCTGCAATCCCTGTCGATCAGCTCTGTCGTTCGTTCCGCCGGATGTCCGGCGAAACTTTCCAATTCATCGGGAGACGACACATGTTCAAGATCAACTCAACCCGTATCGCCCTGTTGTCCGCCGCCGCAATCGGCGCGCTGACTTTGACTGCCGCCGTGACCGCGCCGGTTCAGGCGCAGGACAAGATGATGAAGAGTGAAATGTCCGGCGAGAAGACCGTGATGGTCGGCGGCGCCGCGATGTTCCCTTCGAAGAACATCGTCCAGAACGCCATCAATTCCAGGGATCACACCACGCTGGTGGCCGCCGTGAAGGCCGCGGGTCTGGTCGATACGCTCTCCAGCAAGGGCCCGTTCACCGTGTTCGCGCCGACCAACGCTGCGTTCGGCAAGCTGCCGGCCGGCACCGTCGAAACTCTGGTGAAGCCTGAGAGCAAGGCGACGCTGACCAGGATCCTCACCTACCACGTGGTTCCCGGCAAGCTGAACGCCGCCGATCTGGCCGACGGAAAGAAGCTGACCACGGTGGAAGGCGAAACTCTCACCGTGAAGCTCGACGGCAAGAAGGTCTGGCTGATCGATGCCAAGGGCGGCAAGTCGTCCGTGACCATCGCCGACGTCAACCAGTCGAACGGCGTGATCCACGTCGTCGATACGGTGCTGATGCCGGCGTCGTAAGCCACGCAACGCTTCTGCCTCTCCCCGCAAGCGGGGAGAGGGAGTTGCAGCCGAATCCGGAGCATAGTTCTTTCGAGCTATGGAACGGGCATGATCGGCATCGCGTTGATTCTCTGGTCACAGCGATGCGAAGCCGCAGATGGGCGAACAGCTGGAGGTTCTCGGTGAGATCCTCGCGCGATTGATCCGGGACAGGGAAAAGTTCGAGAAGCTTCTAGAGAATCCGGTTGATGCTCACTCGGACGAGTGCGCCCGTCAGGCGCTCGCCGGAACCGAGTTGCTGATCGCGGATGTGACCAGTCAAATCGAAAGATTGTCGGCGGATGGCGTTGAGGCTCCGTCCGGCAATGAACCGGACAGCCGGCCGCCGGCCACCTGGTTCCGCATCATCGAATAGCCGGGTGGCAAAGACTTGCCTCGCGGCTTTGTGAACGGCCATCGAGGTGTTCGCCGCTGCCCTGAACCGCGAATTTTGCGATGCGGGGCGTAACACGGACTAGAATGCCCCGTATGGTGTTTGTGACATCGTGAAACCGGAAACGCTCATGTCCAGCATCGCCACCACAGATCGTCCGGCCGAACAGGCGGCGGCCTCGAAAACCATTCAGCCCGCCTGGGTGCGGATCGTCCACTGGATCAACGCGGTGGCGATGATTCTGATGATCATGTCCGGCTGGCAGATCTACAACGCTTCGCCGCTGTTCAGCTTCCTGACCTTCTCGCATTCGATCACGCTGGGCGGCTGGCTCGGCGGCGCGCTGCAATGGCATTTTGCGGCGATGTGGCTGCTCATGGTCAACGGACTTGTGTATCTCTCGCTCGGCCTTGTCACAGGACGCTTCCGCAGGAAGCTGCTCCCGATCACGGTCGATGGCGTTGTCGGCGACACGCGGGCTGCGCTGACCGGCAAGCTCTCGCACGCCGATCTCACCACCTACAACTATGTGCAGAAGCTGCTCTATGCCGGCATCATCGTGGTTGGCATCCTGATCGTGCTGTCGGGGCTGGCGATCTGGAAGCCGGTGCAACTGCAATGGCTGACCGCGCTGTTCGGCGGCTACGACGTGGCGCGTTATGTCCACTTCTTCTGCATGGCGGCGATTGTCGGATTCCTTGTGATCCATGTCGCGCTGGCGCTGCTGGTGCCGAAAAGCCTGCGCGCGATGATTATCGGCAAGTAAGGGAGACGCATCATGGGACGCATGCGCAAACTTCTGATCCCCGGCGTCGACAAGCAGTTGCTGGTCAGGGACGCCTTGAAGGTGATGCCGGATCTCTCGCGGCGGCGTTTCATCGCCGGAGGCGCCAGCCTCGGCGCGCTGACGCTGCTGACCGGCTGCGATGTCACCGACAGCTTCTCCGCCGAATCGATGCTGACGCAGATCTCGAAGTTCAACGACGCGGTGCAGGCCAAGCTGTTCAATCCCAACACGCTGGCGCCGACGTTCCCGGAAAGCGCGATCACACGGCCGTTCCCGTTCAATGCCTACTATGCGCTCGACGATGCGCCCAATGTTGACGGCAGCACCTGGAAGCTCGAGGTGCGTGGCCTTGTCGAGAACAAGAAGCCGTGGACACTTGATGAACTCTATAAACTGCCGCAGGAAAAGCAGATCACGCGCCACATCTGCGTCGAGGGCTGGAGCGCGATCGGAAGCTGGACCGGCACGCCGCTGCGGCACTTCCTGCAACTGATCGGCGCCGACATGCGCGCGAAATATGTCTGGTTCAACTGCGCCGACATGGACGGCTACAACTCGCCGCTGGACATGCCGACCGCGCTGCATCCGCAGACCCAGATGACGTTCAGGTTCGACAACGAGATTCTGCCGCGGGCCTACGGCTACCCGATGAAGATCCGGGTGCCGACCAAGCTCGGGTTCAAGAACCCGAAATACGTGGTCTCGATGGAAGTCACCAACGACTACAAGGGCGGCTACTGGGAAGACCAGGGCTACAACTCGTTCAGCGGCAGCTAGAGGATTGAACGATGCCGAGTTGGCTTTTGCCTCTCCTTGGCTTCTGCTTGATCGCTGGATTTATCGGCTTCGCATTTCGTCAAGGCTCGAAGGTGAAGCCTGACAGGAGCAACGCTGACGGGTGGGGTTGCTTTGGCGGTCCCCCTCCCGACAATCCCGGGCCGGGAAGTTAACTTCCGATCCAAGCGCACCGTCCGGCAGGCTCCTAAAGCCCTCAGCGATATGCTTTTTTTGCGATCCTGTTGCTCTCCTTATCCTGATCCATGCGCCTAGCGCATCCCTGAATCGCACCTGCTGCCAAAGCAGGCATTTGCCGTACCTGCATACTTTTGCCTCAAAAGCAGTCAGGCGCTCACAAGGCTCTGACGTAATTGTGAGCAGTCTTAACGGCTGTTAACCTCTGTAATAACAATCACTTAAATGGTCCGCGACATCGGGTCACCCCGTAAGGATGTTGCGATGCACACCGGCACGATTCATGCTGAGGACTAGGCCAAGGATCGTGAATCAGGTCGCGTTTGAGCGGCTGGTCCCGGTCGTTCTGGTTTTCGGTTATGCGAAAATAAGAAGGATACGACATGCACCCGCGTTCTCACGCGATGACTTCAATGGCCCTGCTTTTTGGGGCCGCGGTTCTCCTCTCCGGCTGTAACGATCAGAGCGTCGCTTCCGTCCAGCCGCCCGAGCCCCCCGAAGTCAGCATTGTCACCGTCAAGGCATCGCCGCAGGCCATCATCCGCGAACTTCCGGGCCGCATCGCGCCGCTGCGGGTCGCCGACGTTCGCCCGCGGGTGTCCGGCATCATTGTCGAGCGCCTGTTCGAGCAGGGCAGCGAGGTGAAAGCCGGCGACGCGTTGTACCAGATCGATCCGAAACCTTTTGAAGTCGAATTGCAGGCGGCGGAAGCCGCGCTCGCCAAGGCCGAGGCGGTGCTGCAGCAGGCATCGCAGCACGCCGTGCGCATCGAAACTCTGACCAAGAGTCAGGCGGCCTCAACCGCCTCCAATGAAGTCGCGATCGCAAATCTGGCGCAGGCCAAGGCTGAAGTCGGCGCACGCACCGCCGACGTGTCGCGCGCGCGCCTCAACCTCGGCTACGCCACGATCCGTGCGCCGATCAGCGGCATCATCGGCGCCGCGCTGCTCAGCGAAGGCGTTCTCGTTGTGCAGAACGAAACCCATGCGCTGGCGACGATCCAGCAGCTCAATTCCGTCTACGCCGACTTCACCCAGTCGGTGAACGACATGAACCGGCTGCGCCGCGATTTCGAACGCGGCGATCTCGATCGCGTCTCGGAAGACGCGGCCAGGGTTCGCCTCGTGCTCGACGAGGGCGCCGCCTATCCGCTGGCCGGCAAGCTGTTGTTCTCCGACACCAAGGTCGATGCCGGCACGGGTCAGGTGACGCTGCGCGGCGAGTTCAAGAATCCGGGCCGCGAATTGCTGCCCGGCATGTTCGTGCGCGTGCTGATCGAGCAGGGCCGCGACCCCGACGCCATCGTGGTGCCGCCGCAGGCGATCCAGCGCAATTCGTCCGGCGCCAGCGAAGTGTTCGTGGTGAAGGATGATAGCCGCATCGTCGCGCAGCCGGTCCGCACCGGCGGTCTCATCGACGGCCAGTGGCTGATTACCGAAGGGCTCAAGCCCGGCCAGCGCGTGGTGGTCGAAGGCTTCCAGAAGTTCGTGGTCGGCGACGCCGTCAAGGCCAGCGACTGGCGGGTGTCCGGCGAAACCGGCCGTCATCTCGACAAATCGGCGGCCGCCAGCGTCTCCGAGCCATCTCGGATCAGGTGAGATCGCACTCTTTAAGAAGTCCGTCATGCCCGGGCTTGTCCCGGGCATCCGCGTCTTTGTGAGATCACAACAGGGAGGCGTCGTGGCCCGGCCACGACGATGCCAGGAGATTTCAGGACGCTTAGCTGCGCTTCGTTCGTTGACGTCGCAACATTTCGAGGACCACCCATGCCCGCCTTTTTTATCGACCGCCCGATCTTCGCCTGGGTGGTTGCGCTGTTCATTTGTCTGATCGGGCTGATCTCGATTCCGTTCCTGGCGATCGCGCAGTATCCGATCATCGCGCCGCCCTCGATCTCGATCTCGACCAGCTATCCGGGCGCATCGCCCGAGGAACTTTATAACTCGACCACGCGGCTGATCGAGGAAGAGCTGAACGGCGCGTCCGGCATTCTCAATTTCGAATCCACCAGCGACTCGCTAGGCCAGGTCGAAATCATCGCCAACTTCGTTCCGGGCACCGATTCCAATCTTGCCTCGGTCGAAGTGCAGAATCGCATCAAACGCGTCGAGGCGCGGCTGCCGCGCGCGGTGATCCAGCAGGGTATCCTTGTCGAGGAAGCCTCCAGCGCGGTGCTCCAGATCATCACGCTGAAATCCACCGACGGCAGCCTCGATGAAGTCGGCCTCGGCGACTTCATGATCCGCAACGTACTCGGCGAAATCCGCCGCATTCCCGGCGTCGGCCGTGCCACGCTGTATTCGACCGAACGCTCGCTGCGCATCTGGACCGATCCGGTCAAGCTGGTCGGCTACAACCTGACTGCCGACGACGTGACCCGCGCGATCACCGCGCAGAACGCGCAGGTCGCCTCCGGCAGCGTTGGCGCGGAGCCGAGCCGCAAGGATCAGTCGATCTCGGCGCTGATTCTGGTCAAGGGTCAGCTCACCTCCGCCGACGAATTCGGCGCCATCGTGCTGCGTGCCAATCCGGACGGCTCGACGGTGCGCCTGCGCGACGTCGCGCGCATCGAGATCGGCGGCATGGGCTATCAGTTCACCACGCGGCAGGACGGCAAGGCCATTGCCGGTCTGTCGGTGCTGCTCGCGCCGACCGGCAACGCGCTCGCCACCGCCAGCGCCGCGCAGGCGAAGATGGATGAACTGTCGAAGTTCTTCCCGTCCAACATCACCTACGACATTCCCTACAACATCACGCCGGTGGTCAAGGCGTCGATCTCCAAGGTGGTGCAGACGCTGATCGAGGCCGTGGTCCTCGTCTTCATCGTGATGTTCCTGTTTCTACAGAATTTCCGCTACACGCTGATCCCAACCATCGTGGTGCCGATCGCGCTGCTCGGCACCTGCACCGCGCTGTACATGTTCGGATACTCCATCAACATGCTGACCATGTTCGGCATGGTGCTCGCCATCGGCATTCTGGTGGACGACGCCATCGTGGTGGTCGAGAACGTCGAGCGCATCATGTCGGAGGAAGGGCTGTCGCCGAAGGAAGCGACGCGCAAGGCGATGTCGCAGATCACCAGCGCCATCATCGGCATCACGCTGGTGCTGGTCGCGGTGTTCGTGCCGATGGCGTTCTTTCCGGGCTCGGTCGGCATCATCTATCGCCAGTTCTCGGTGACCATCGTGGCCGCGATCTCGTTCTCGGCGCTGATGGCGCTGTCGCTGACCCCGGCGCTGTGCGCGACGCTGCTCAAGCCGGTGAAAGCGGGGCATGCCCATGCGAAGACCGGCGTATTTGGCTGGTTCAACAAGCGCCTCGATCACGCCAAGGACGGCTACGGCCGCGTGGTCGGCTGGTCGATCCAGCGCACCGGGCGCCTGCTGATCCTGTACGCGGCGCTGCTCGGCGGTCTCGTGTTCGGATTCTCGCGCCTGCCCGGCGGTTTCCTGCCGGTGGACGATCAGGGCTTCATCACGGTGGACGTTCAGACCCCGCCGGAATCCTCGTTCAACCGCACCCAGGCTGCGGTGGAGAAGGTCGAGCAGTACTTGCAGAAGCGCTCAGGCATCGAGGACGTGACCTTCCTCACCGGCTTCAGCTTCTTAGGTCAGGGCCAGAACACCGCGCAGGCGTTCGTCACCCTGAAGGACTGGTCGGAGCGCGGGCCGAATGATTCCGCCGCCGCCATCGTTGCGGACATCAACAGTTCGCTGCGTTCGATCCGCGACGCGAAGGTGTCCGCGTTGCAGCCGCCGCCGATCGACAATCTCGGCAACTCCTCCGGCTTCTCGTTCCGTCTGCAGGATCGCGGGCAGAAGGGCTATGCCGCGCTGATGCAGGCGAAGGAGCAGTTGCTCGCCGCCGCCAAGCAGAGCCCGGTGTTGCAGAATGTCTATGCCGAAGGCTTGCCGGAAGCGCCGCAGGTGCAGCTTGTGATCGACCGCGAACAGGCGGCGGCGCAGGGCGTCACCTTCGCCGACATCAACAGCACGATCTCGACCAATCTCGGCTCGGCCTATGTCAACGACTTCCCGAACCGTGGCCGCATGCAGCGCGTGATCGTGCAGGCGGACAGCATCGGCCGCATGAATGCGCAGGACATTCTGAAGTACAACGTCAAGAACAGCCGCGGCGATCTGGTGCCGCTGGCGTCGTTCGCGACCATCAAGTGGATGGTCGGCCCGACCCAGATCGTCGGCTTCAATTACTATCCGTCGGTGCGTATCTCGGGCGAAGCCAGGCCCGGCTACACCTCGGGCGACGCGATCGCGGAGATGGAGCGGCTCACCGCGAAACTGCCGCGCGGTTTCGGCTTCGAGTGGACCGGACAGTCGTTGCAGGAAAAGCTCTCGGGCTCGCAGGCGCCGTTCCTGCTCGCGCTCTCGGCGCTGATCGTGTTCCTGTGTCTTGCCGCGCTTTATGAAAGCTGGAGCATTCCGCTTGCCGTTCTGATGACGGTGCCGCTCGGCATTCTCGGCGCGGTGGTGGCGGCGATGTCGCGCAGCCTGTCGAACGACGTCTATTTCACGGTGGCGCTGATCACGATCATCGGCCTCGCCGCGAAGGACGCTATCCTGATTATCGAGTTCGCCAGGGATCTGCGCGCGAAAGGCACGCCGCTGATGCAGGCAACGCTCGAGGCGTGTCACCTGCGCTTCCGGCCCATTCTGATGACGGGCCTTGCGTTCGTTTGCGGCGTGCTGCCGATGGTGATCGCCTCCGGCGCCGGTGCGAAGAGCCAGCAGGCGCTCGGCACCACGGTGATGGGCGGCATGATCGCAGTCGTTGTGCTGGCGCTGCTGATGGTGCCGGTGTTCTTTGTCGCGGTGACGAAGTTCTTCTCGAACAATGAGCGCGACGGCGAGGCCGCACCTGCGAAGGGATCGAAGCTGGAGCGGCTGACTGGTATGTTCCGCCGCGAGCGGACTCAGTCGTCCGCCTCGTAAGAGGAGCGATCGCGCAGGGTGTTGACCCCCACCCCGGCGCTGCGCGCCGACCCTCCCCGCAGGGGGGAGGGAGAAGAAACCATCGTGCGTGCTGCATCTCTTATCCCTCCCCTCGATGGGGAGGGTGGCTGACCGAAGGTCAGTCGGGTGGGGTGGTTGATCGCACTCGTGACGACCGCGCGGATCGTCTGACCTCGGTCGGCGATCTGCGGTAAACCTCAATGAAGACGGCGTTGAACCGGCGAAGGCTGCGGAAGCCTGATCGCAGGGCGACGTCGGTCATCGGCAGTTCGGTGGAGTCGAGCAAACGCTTCGCGCGTTGAATGCGCGCCGTCTTTGCCACCTGAACCGGCGACGCATTCAGATGGCGCGCAAACAGCCGCGACAGTTGGCGCGCGCCGAGTCCCACTCGCTCCGCCAGATGCTCGACGCAGGCGTTTTCCCCGTCGAGCGCGCCCTCATCCACGATCAGCCGCAGCGCCCTGCCGACGATCGCGCGGGTGCCCTCCCACGCCGGGCTGAAGGGCGCGGTCTCGGGCCGGCAGCGAAGACAGGGCCGGAAACCTGCATGCTCGGCAGCGGCGGCGGATGGAAAGTAGCTGACGTTTACGGATCGGGGCTGCGCCGGGCACACCGGCCGGCAATAGATTCCCGTGGTGCGGACCGCGGTGAAAAACCGCCCGTCATAGCTCGGATCGCGCGCCAGACGCGCCCGGTCGCACTCAGCAAAATGAAGCGTCATCGATTCAGTCTAGCAACTCATGCGGATTGAGCGAGCGTCGCGTAACGATGATGTCCGAATCCGGCGAGCGAAACCGCAGCGCGAATTCTATGGTATCGCGAGCATGTGCAGTTCAACCGGAGAAAACGATGACGGGCCGTTCGACAACCAAGACTTATGGGACCGTTGCCGCCGACAGGCAGCGGGAGATGAGCGGTCTGGCGTTCGTCCAGGGCCTCGCCGACGGGACGCTGCCGCTCAATACGATGGCCGGGACTTTGGGTTACGACATCACCGAGGCGGAAAACGGCCGTGTCGTGGTGACAGCCGAGCCGAAGGACATTCACCTCAATCCGGCAGGGACGGTGCATGGCGGTCTCGCGGCGACTATGCTCGACAGTTGCATGGGCCTCGCGATCCAGTCGACGCTCGACAAGGGCACCGGCTCCACCACGCTTGAATTCAAGATTTCGTTCGTCCGGCCGATCACGCCGGAGACAGGCACCATCAAGGCTGAAGGCACCGTGATCAATCGGGGCCGGCGGATCGGCATCGCGGATGGACGCGTCACGGACAGCAAGGGGCGCCTGCTCGTTCACGGCACGACAACGTGCCTGATTTTTGAAAGCTGATTACGTTTTTAACGGCTGCTGGAACGCACACAGCACCGCGCCGAGCGCCAGCGCGGCGGTGGAGATCCGCAGCGCATAGGACAGGCCCATCACGTCGGTGATGGCGCCGGTGACGAACGGGCCGAGCGTCTGACCGAGACCGAAGGTGATGGTCATGATGCCGATCACCCTGGCCCAGGCCTCCGGCGGATAGTTCAGCCGCGTGAACACGGTGGTGGCGGCCACGACCGGAAAGAACGACAGGCCGAACACGAACGCCGACGCCATCAGCAGCACTGGCGACGTGCCCAACTGCGCGATGAAGGTGCCGAGACATGTCACCGCGATCATGATCGCGATGGTGGTGCCGCTGTTGCCGCGCGCCATCACGCCGCGCCACAGCCACGATCCCGCGAACGACATCAATCCGATCAGGCACCAGAACGCGCTCTGCGCCGCTGCGCCGCCGCCGCCGTCGCGGACATAGGCGATCATGAACGTCATGTAGGCGATGTAGCCGGCGCCGAACAGGAAATAGCCCGCAAGATAGAAGGCGATCGGACGCAATGAAACCGCAGGTACCGCGGCCGACGCTTTGGTTGCGGCAACGTCGATCGGATTGAGCATCAGCGGGATCATCATCAAGCCAGAGATGATGGTCAGCACCACCCACACGATCCACCACGAGCCGTGACCGAAGTGCTGCAACAGAAACGGCGCGGCCAGGCCCGAGACGATCAGGCCGGTGCCGGGGCCGGTGTAGAACAAATTGAGCAGCAGCGCGGATTTCATCGGCCGCGATTGCGCGATGGTCGCTGCCAGCGTGCCGCCGCCGACGAAGGTCGCCGCGGCGCCGAGGCCCGACAGCAGGCGTCCGAAACCGAATACGAGGACGTTGCCCGACAGCGCGCAGATTCCGAGTGACGCCACGCAGGCCAGCGCGCCGATCCAGACCGAGCGGAACACCCCAAAGCGGCGGATGAAGGCGGCTGCGCCGAGCGCGCCGGCGAGATAGCCGATGGCGTTGATCGTGTTCATGAAGCCCGCGGTCGAATACGACCAGCCGAGCGAGTCGCGCATGTCCGGCAGCACCAGCGTGTAGCCGAAGCGGCCGATGCCGAGGCCGACGGCGGGCGCCAGCGCAAGGATCAGGATCATGCGCATCGGGTGCGCGAGCGGGGCGGATTCGGGGGATGTCACGGGATGGCTCCGGCAGGACTAGTGATCCGGTTCTGACATTCGTACCGCTTCTCGGCTTGCGCTCAGTTACGAATGTCAGAACCAAAGGATCACTGGAATCACAGCTTGCTAGTGTCCTTTCGCATCCGGCGTTCGCCCGGAAAGTGCTGCAAAGTGAAGCGAACGTCAGATGCGGGACACCAGATTGGCAGTTTCGGCCGGATTTGACCAACCGCATCGCGGCAATGGTGTCTTGCCAATTGTGCAAGGGCGTTTTAGCAAGTCGGCGCAAATTCTATCTTCCGTCATGCCCGGCCTTGTGCCGGGCATCCACGTCTTTCTGAAACTTCGTAGGCAGACGTGGATGGCCGGGACAGGCCCGGCCATGACGAGTAACTCTGATCGAGGCAATCATCATGGCATCGCACAAACTCCTGCTTCTTCCCGGCGACGGTATCGGCACCGAAGTGATGGCGGAGGTGACGCGCGTCATCGACTGGTTCGGCAAGCGGGGTATTGCGAAGTTCGAGACCGAGCAGGGGCTGGTCGGCGGATCGAGCTATGACGCCGACAAGGTTGCGATCACCGATGCGACTATGGCGCGCGCGCAGGCTGCGGACGCCGTGATCTTCGGCGCGGTCGGCGGGCCGAAGTGGGCGGACGTTCCTTATGAGGCGCGCCCTGAGGCTGGCCTGCTGCGGCTGCGCAAGGACATGGCGCTGTTCGCCAACCTGCGTCCGGCGATCTGCTATCCGGCGCTGGCGGAATCCTCGAGCCTCAAGAAAGAGGTCGTCGAGGGCCTCGACATCATGATCGTGCGCGAACTGACCGGCGGCGTTTACTTCGGCGAGCCGAAGACCATCACCGATCTCGGCAACGGCCAGAAGCGCGCCGTCGATACCCAGGTCTATGACACCTACGAGATCGAGCGCATCACGCGTGTCGCCTTCGAGCTGGCACGCAAGCGCCGCAACAAGATGACGTCGATGGAAAAGCACAACGTCATGAAGAGCGGTGTGCTCTGGAAGGAAGTCGTGACGCAGGTGCATGCCCGCGAATACAAGGATGTCGAGCTTGAGCATCAACTCGCGGATTCCGGCGCGATGCAGCTGGTGCGCTGGCCGAAGCAGTTCGACGTTATCGTCACCGACAATCTGTTCGGCGACATTCTCTCCGACATCGCGGCGATGCTGACCGGCTCGCTCGGCATGTTGCCGTCGGCGTCGCTGGGCGAAGTCGATCCGAAAACCCAGAAGCGCAAGGCGCTGTATGAGCCGGTGCATGGTTCGGCGCCGGACATCGCGGGCAAGGGCCTGGCCAATCCGGTTGCGATGCTGACCTCGTTCGGCATGGCGCTGCGTTATTCGTTCGACATGTCGAAGGAAGCAGACCTGATCGATCAGGCCATCGCAGCGACCCTGGCGAAGGGACTGCGCACCGGCGATATCAAGTCGGAAGGCTCAACCGTGGTCTCTACCTCGCAGATGGGCGAGGCGATTGTGAAGGAACTGGATGCGCTGACGGCGTGACACCATTTCGCCCCTTGGGGCGAAGTTCGCCTTGCGCAAATCTCCATAAAAAATGCCCGGCTCATGGCCGGGCATTTTTGTTGGGGCGTGACCCCGAAAAGTGGAAACCGGCTTTCGGATCAGGTCATGCCCGATTGAAAAACGGCCGCCGAAAAATCAGTAGAGCGGGAACGGGAACGGCGTGCCGGTATCCCACTGGTCGCCGAGCGGGCGGCGGCTGGTGTAGAGCCGGTCGATCTGCTGGCCGTAGGAGTAGCCGGGCGGGAAGGCGTAGTCGGTGAACTTGCGCTCGCCGGGCACCACCTCGGTACCGGCATCGAGCCACGAGCGGCGCGTCACGTACACGCGGGTCCGGCCGCGCTGATAGACGCGGTTCTCCGCCCTGCGCGGCGCACCGTCATAGGTAGGATCATTCACAACGACGCGCTTCCGGGTCTGGGCATCGGCTGCGGTCGCGCCGAATCCGGCGGTCGCAATCGCGGCCGCCGCCAGCAATATCGCCAGTGTTTTCGCGCCCGGGTACTTCAAAGCCATTGAATCCTCGTCACATTCCCAATTGCGTCGCACCATACCCGTTTCCATCGGTCCCCCACAAGGACCAATGGGCCACACTTGCCGGAGGATCGTCGCTCCGTTGCTCAGATAGGGCGGGAAAGGCGTGATTCCAGCCTTCAGAGCCGGCGGGGCGGGCGCGGCGGCCGGGTGTCGGTGGTTTGCGAGACCGGCTCGGCACTGCAACGCGCCGAACGCTTCATTCGTTCCTCGAAGAACGTCTGCGCCGCCGGTGTGGGCAGCACACCCTTCAGCGTAATGCGGTCGAGCATGCAGGCCAGCGTATGGAAATTCGGGCGCGCGCCGCTGGCTTCGCAGTACCAGCCCTTGAGATACACCGCCGTGGTGTCGAAGCGGCTGAGATAGGACACGCAGAGCTTGATCTGCCCATCGGAATTGATCTGGAAGTTCGCGGCACGGATCGGGCCAAAGCGGGTCTGGAGATCGTAGTAGGTGCTGGAGCCGATATAGGCCGTGCGCAGCAATGGCCTCAGGCTGGACATCTCGTAGGAGTAGTCGCGGACCACCGGCGTATCCGGATTGGATGGCATGTTGATCACAAGCGTGAAGTCGGTGTTGCGATCGTAAACCTGGCCATATTGCAGGATTTCCTGCCAGCCCGCGTTGAATCGCGCCGAGTTGGCCGTCGGCGACAATCGCGTGAGTTCGGGCGCGCTGATCTGGAACGATGCCTTGCTGCTCACGCGGGATGGCTGATCGAAGAAGCTCGTGACGCGTACAACCACAATGCCGATGAGGGCCAGCACAACGGTCGCCACTGCGTAAAAGGAATAGCGTACCGCCTTTCCGGCGTAACTGCTGACGGTTGAGAGATGGCTGTGATCGAAGGGCATTCCAGAATTCCTGAGGTGCAAAATTCCTGATTGATCGTCTCAATCCTGTGTGAGCGGGCCGCGCAATTGCGGAGCGCCGCCGGAGACGATCCAGTTCGCGGAGATGGTGGTTGCCGTTGTGGTGCAGGTGTCGCGCCTGAGTTCGGCATGCGCGAACAGTTCGGCCATCTTCGGATCGTTGCCCGCCGACAGCAGGGTCAGCCGGTTCAGCGTGCAGCCGAGAAATGTCCGCTGCGCGGCCAGCGAATCCGCCTGACAGGACCATCCGCTCATCCTGACACTTGGGTTTGAAAAGGTTTTCACAAAGCCAAGGCAGTCCCGCTTGGCAGGCAGGGCAGCCCCGCTGAAACGAAGCAGGATGACGCGGCCGAATTTGGTGTCCACGAAGCCCGCGGGCTCGACCTCGGCGGCGCGTCCGCCGGCCATCCGGGCCGCGACGTCGGCGTCGGCCGCTGCAAACGCGTCCAGTTCGCCGCCGGGGCGGTAAATTTCGATCTCGGCGGTAGGGGCCTCGCCAGTATGCGCGGCCCAGCGCAGGATGTCCTTGCGGCCGCCTTCGGGGTGCCGCAGGATCTCATAAGCATTTGTTTTATCGGATAAATCCAGCTTGCTGATGGCAAAAGCCGGGTGCGGCCGACTGGCTTGTGTCCAGCGCGGCAACGCGGGAAGTCCGGCCTCGGCCGCGCCCGGCCCGGTGGACACCAGATCCACGGCAATAACCGCGAGCACCGCCAGGCCGCAGACATAGGCCATGATACGCACCGCGACCGCGCTGCATTCGTCGGCAAAGCTGCGCAACGCCGGATGGATGCCGGAGGCATTCAGCACGGGCTGATCAAGCTGGATCGGGTTCATATATGGCTCTTGGCGGACGTTCTGTTCCGGTCGTGAACGGGAACGACCCTCTGCCGCGGCCGCGGACTTGAGAACTCCCGCCGCTTGACGTCAGACCTGCCCCCGCAGTTGCTTCTGCGTTGTATTTGGGCCGTTTTTCGCATAGAAGCGCTGCCTCTTCCCTTTCTACAGACAGCGAGGGCGAGGCATTTTTCTTCGGAGAGTCAACGATGGGTTACAAGGTTGCGCTAGTTGGAGCGACCGGCAACGTAGGCCGGGAGATGCTCAACATCCTGGACGAACGCAGTTTTCCGGCTGACGAGGTGGTCGCTTTGGCCTCCCGCCGCAGCATGGGCGTCGAAGTGTCCTATGGCGACCACACCCTGAAATGCAAAGCGCTCGAACATTACGATTTTAGCGATGTCGATATCTGCCTGATGTCGGCCGGCGGCGCCGTGTCCAAGGAATGGTCGCCGAAGATCGCAGCAGCGGGCGCTGTCGTGATCGACAATTCGTCGACCTGGCGGATGGACCCGGACGTGCCGCTGATCGTGCCGGAAGTGAACGCGGATGCGGTCAATGATTTCCGCAAGAAGGGCATCATCGCCAATCCGAACTGCTCGACCGCGCAGCTCGTCGTCGCGCTGAAGCCGCTGCACGACGCGGCGACCATCAAGCGGGTCGTGGTCTCGACCTATCAGTCGGTGTCCGGCGCGGGCAAGGATGCGATGGACGAACTGTTCTCGCAGACCAAGGCGGTCTACACCAACGATGAGCTCATCAATAAGAAGTTTCCGAAGCGGATCGCGTTCAACGTGATCCCGGAAATCGATGTGTTCATGGAGGATGGCTTCACGAAGGAAGAGTGGAAGATGATGGCGGAGACCAAGAAGATTCTTGATCCCAAAATCAAGCTGACCGCGACCTGCGTGCGCGTGCCGGTGTTCGTCGGCCATTCCGAGGCGGTGAATATCGAGTTCGAGAATCCGATCTCCGCCGATGAAGCACGCAACATCCTGCGCACCGCGCCGGGCTGCCTCGTGATCGACAAGCGCGAGCCGGGCGGCTACGTCACGCCATACGAATCCGCTGGCGAGGACGCCACCTACATCAGCCGCATCCGCGAGGACGCGACAGTGGAGAACGGTCTGGTGCTGTGGTGTGTGTCGGACAACCTGCGCAAGGGCGCCGCGCTGAACGCGGTTCAGATCGCGGAATGCCTGGTCAACCGCAAGCTGTTGCAGCCGAAAAAGAAGGCGGCCTGAGCCGCCTGATGCGGGCAGGAAAACGGGGCCGGGACTTAAGGATGACAAGCGAGCCATCTGAACACCGGCCTGCCGCTGGGGGCTATCAGCCGAATCCGGCGCTCAAGCGCGTTGAACATGCATTCGAATCCGTGCTGTTCAACAGCCGCTGGCTGATGGCGCCATTCTATCTCGGCCTTGTCATCAGTCTCCTCGTGTTGCTGTTTAAGTTTGTCGCGCTGCTGGTCGAGTTTATCGGTCATGCCGCCTTCGCAAAGGAATCCGACATCATTCTCGGCGTGCTGTCGCTGATCGACCTGTCGCTGACCGGCAATCTGGTTCTGATCGTGGTGTTCTCGGGTTACGAGAATTTCGTCTCACGCATCGATCCGCGCGGCCATCCCGACTGGCCGGAATGGATGACCAAGGTTGATTTCGCCGGGCTGAAGCAGAAGCTGCTGGCATCGATCGTCGCGATCTCGGCGATCCAGGTGCTGAAGGCTTTCATGAACATCGATGTGGCGTTCGACGCCCAGAAGCTCGCCTGGCTCGCCGGGATTCATCTCGTGTTTGTCGTCTCGACACTGCTGATCGTGTGGTCGGACAAGCTCGGCGGCCACGGGGCATCGAACAAGGCCGGGCATTAGCCGGCCAACCGATCGCTACCCGGTCAGGGACGGCTGGTAGACGCGGCTGAATTCGTTCGTGGCCTGATCGACGATGGACAGCGAGCCTTCGGCCACGCCGAAATAGGCGCCGTGCAGTCGCAGTTGACCGCTGTCGACGAGATTTTTCACGAACGGAAACGTGCCGAGGTTTTCCAGGCTGCGCAGAACCGCGGCCTTCTCGATCCGCGTGACGAATTGCTGCATCGTTTCGTGGTCGCGCTGCGCGACCTTTTCCCCCGGCTTGACGAACATCGACATCCACTTGCCGATGAAGTCGCCGGGCGACAACGGCGCGCTGTCGTCCACGAAGGCGCGAATGCCGCCGCATTGCGCGTGGCCCAGCACGACGATGTGTTTCACCTTGAGGACCTGAATCGCATATTCCAGCGCGGCCGAGACGCCATGCGCGTTGCCGTCGGGCTGGAAGACCGGCACCAGGTTGGCGACGTTGCGCACGACGAACAGTTCGCCCGGCCCGGCGTCGAAAATCACTTCCGGCGAGACGCGGGAATCGCAGCAGCCGATCACCATGACTTCCGGCGACTGGCCGACTTGCGACAGCTCGCGGTAGCGCGACTGTTCGGTGGGCAGGCGCTGGGTGACGAAGGTCTGGTAGCCGGCGAGCAGGCGTTCAGGAAACGGTGACATGGGAGGCCTCGCAAAATTGTCCCAGCAGGGCACGCGCCGGTTGGCTAACCCAGGAGAGCAATCGGAACAAGCCTTTCGGGCGCGGGATGGAAATGCTACTCAGGCTGCTTCGCCAGGACCCGCTTTCCGAAGTTCGTGATCCATCTCAGCACGGCCTTCCGCGACCTTCGGAACGTCATGGGTAATGATGCGGACTTGCGAGCTACGACACCAGTGGATACCAGATCATGATCCATCCGCGCCGCAGTGTTCTGTTCATGCCGGGCTCGAATGCCCGGGCGCTCGACAAGGCGCGGAACCTTCCCTGCGACGGCGTCATCCTCGATCTTGAGGACTCGGTTGCGCCCGACGCCAAGCCGATGGCGCGCGATCAGATCGCGCAAGCCGTCGCCGCCGGGGGCTTCGGCAAGCGCGAGATCATCATCCGCATCAACAATCTGGAATCGCCGTGGTGGCGGGATGATCTGGCGATGGCCGCCGCGGCGCGGCCCGGCGGCATTCTGGTGCCGAAAGTCTCAAGCCCGGATGATGTGAAAAAGCTCGAGGAACATCTGCGCGCGCTCAAGGCCGATCCCGCGATCTCCCTCTGGGCGATGATCGAAACGCCGCTGGGGGTGCTCTCCGCGCAGCCGATCGCGGCGACGGCGCGCGAAGGCGACAAGCGTCTTGCCGGCTTCATCATGGGGCCGAACGACATCGCGCGCGAGACCCGGATGCGGATGCTGCCGGGACGGGCAGCCATGCTGCCGTTGTTCGCGCATTGCATCCTCGCCGCGCGGGCCTATGGCCTTGAGATTCTCGACGGCCCCTACAACGACATCAGCGACGTCGCAGGCTTCGCGAAGGAGTGCGCGCAGGGCCGCGACATGGGCTTCGACGGAAAGACGCTGATCCATCCGGGCCAGATCGACGCCGCCAATGCGGCCTACACGCCGCCTGCGGAAGAGATTGCCCGCGCGCGCAAGATCATGGGTGTGTTCGATCTGCCGGAGAACGCGAACAAGGGCGTCGTTCAGCTCGACGGCCAGATGGTCGAGCGGCTCCATGTCGGGATGGCGAAACGCACGATTGCGATCGCGGATGCGATCGCGGCGCTGAAGGCGGGTTGAAGTTAGAAATTTACGCCGGATTTTTCATTCGGTCGTCCCCGCGAAGGCGGGGACCCATGATCTTTCGCGAAACATAACGATGTGTTGCGTCATCCCGAGGTGCGAGCCGCGTTAGCGGCGAGCCTCGAAGGATATGCACCGTATCGCCATCATCCTTCGAGGCTCGCAAATGCTCGCACCTCAGGATGACGACGATCCATTCGTCGCGCGCGGTGGTTATTGATCCCCACCTGCGCGGGGACGACACATTGTGTTTGGCAATAACGATTTCAGCTTACGGCAGCGAGCGGACTATCACAGCCACGGCCGCTCGGCTTTTTCCTTCGCCTCGAACACGTCGATCGACTTGCCCTTTTCCATGGTCAGGCCGATGTCGTCGAGGCCGTTGAGCATGCAGTGCTTGCGGAACGGATCGATCTCGAACTTGATCGTGCCGCCGTCGGGTCCGCGGATTTCCTGCTTCTCCAGATCGATCGTCAGCGTGGCATTGGAACCGCGGTCGGCATCGTCGAACAGCTTGTCGAGTTCGTCCTGCGAGACGCGGATCGGCAGGATGCCGTTCTTGAAGCAGTTGTTGTAGAAAATGTCGCCGAACGAGGTCGAGATCACGCAGCGGATGCCGAAGTCGCCGAGCGCCCAGGGCGCGTGCTCGCGGCTCGAGCCGCAGCCGAAATTGTCGCCGGCCACGAGGATCTTGGCCTTGCGGTAGGACGGCTTGTTGAGCACGAAATCCGGGTTCTCGCTGCCGTCGTCCTTGTAACGCTGCTCGGAGAACAGGCCCTTGCCGAGACCGGTGCGCTTGATGGTCTTGAGATACTGCTTCGGGATGATCATGTCGGTATCGACGTTGATGATCTTCAGCGGCGCGGCGACGCCCTCGAGGGTCGTAAACTTGTCCATGATGTTCCCGTGAACCGGCTACAGTTTGAGGTGTTCTAAATATATCATCCCCGCCGTCAAGGCTATGCGCTGGGGGAGGACACATCATGAACGCCATGCGCTGCGGCCGCCTGCTGAAGCTGGCTTTTCTGGCGGGAATGATGGTCCTGCTGATGCCGCGGGACGATGCCCGCGCCCAGATGTGGTGCATACGCGACTTTGGCAGCGACAAGCCTGTGTGTGTGTTCCCTACGGCGCGGGACTGCACGTCGGCTGCGGTGATCCGGGGCGGCATCTGCGAACGTGAGCCGCTGGTGTCCCGCAAGCCTGCGCCGTGCATCAGGTGACGGCGGCTTCGATCGCTTCCATGTCGTCGTCCGACAGTCCGAAGTGGTGGCCGATCTCATGCACCAGAACATGCGTCACGACATGACCCAGGGTTTCGTCGTGTTCGGCCCAGTAATCGAGGATCGGACGGCGGTAGAGCCAGATCATGTTCGGCATGGGAGCAATATCGCCGCTTGAGCGAAACGGCAGGCCGATGCCCTGGAACAGACCGAGCAGATCGAATTCGCTCTCGGCCTTCATCTCCTCGAGAACGTCCTCCGACGGGAAGTCGTCGATCTGGATGATCAGCCCCTCGCAGAGGTCGCGGAAATGCTTCGGCAGCCGCGCGAACGCGCCATGCGCGATCGCTTCCATGTCTTCAAGGGTGGGGGATTTCGCGGTCGGCCACATCGGTCCTGTTTAGAGGGCTTGGCCGCGGGGGCCAAGAGTTCAAAAGGGTTTCAGGGGTTCAGCGTGGGCTGAAACCTCCATTTTGCGCCTTCATGGTGTTGACGTGTCCGCCTCAATCGGAGACGTTGCCGCCATCGTTTGACTTGAATTATACGGGGCGGCGCTTCATGACGCGGGCAGGGACTTCGGCCATTCTCATGGGCTTCTTCGCAGGCCTGATTGTTCTGGCGCTGCCGGATGCCGTGCAGGCTCAGTCCGCTTCGGCCACCGTCCATCACGGGCTGACCGCCGAGGAATTTTCCGCGCAAAGCCGCGAGGTCATTCGCCGCACGCCGCGCCGCGTCCGGATCTATCGCGGTTCCAGCTATCCCGGTCCGAACTCCAAGCGCGTCTGCAATGCGTACTACGAGCAGGAATACCGCCCGAGCGGAACGGTCATCGTGCCGCGCATGAACTGCTACTGGAGCGGCTGATGTTCGGCCGGCGGTTCAGCTTTTTCTGAGCGTGCCGGGCGCGCCAGCGCACATCATCCATGGTCAGCAATGCCATCGCGGTCCACGCGCCGATCCGTTCATCAATGCGGCGCGGATATTCAGCACGCATTCACGTCATTCTTCCTAGCTTCATGCAAACGGACTTCGGATGAAAACCACGCACCGGAATTCGTTCAAGGCTCATACGAGGAGAGAATGCTCATGAAGATGAATGTCAGAACGATGTTTGGTCTCGCAGCCGTCGCCGGACTGCTGGCGGTTGCGGTGCCCACGGGCGGCGCGCAGGCCTTATCGCTGATGAATCCGGCTGCGAGTTCGTCCGCGAAGCAGGCATCCGGGTCCATCACAACCGAGGTTCATTGGCGCCGTCATCACGATCACGGCTGGCGCGGCCATCACGGCTGGCACCATCGCCATGGCTGGCGGCATCACCGCCGCCATCACTGGTATTGAGTTAGGCTTCGTTCATGATGCGGTTTGAACAAAATTGATCAAATCCGCGCGTCATGATCTTGCTGCAAATCCGACGTCATCCTTATTTTAGTTTCAGGCGGGGCCGCCGCTATGGCCCCGCCCGGTTCGCGAGGCCAACGGAGGCCGTCGTCGGACGGATGAACGGAAATCGGTGATGCGCGTTATCTTTAACGTGTCGAGCAACGATTGGAGGAGAATTGCAATGAGAAAGCTTGTGGGAGCCGCGGCGGTTGCTGCCGCTCTTTCAATTGCCGGCTGGATGTCGCTCGCGCCTGCGAGCGCTGCATCATCGGCCCCAGCGGTGTCGCGTGACGCGCGCCCGGCACAGGCCCAGCCGACCGATGTCAGCGCCCGCCGCCGCTATTACCGGCGGTATGGCTATTACGGCCCGCGTTATTACAGACCGTACTATCGACCATATTACCGATCCTACTACAGGCCGTATTACGGCTACGGTTATGGCTATCGCCCCTACTATTACCGGCCAGCCTACTATCGGCCTTACGGCTATCCGTACTACGGCGGCTACGGCTACGGTCCGCGTTTCTACGGGCCCGGCCTCAGCATCGGCTTCGGCTGGTAACGCTGGGACAGTGTGAAAACAGAACAGGCGCTCGTTTGAGCGCCTGTTTTTTTTTACCGCGAGGATCTGAAGCGTCTCAGGCCGAATGCCATTCGCGGATGTCGACAAAGTGTCCGGCGATGGCCGCGGCTGCGGCCATGGCGGGCGACACCAGATGGGTGCGGCCCTTGAAGCCCTGACGGCCCTCGAAGTTGCGGTTCGAGGTCGACGCGCAGCGCTCTTCCGGCGACAGCTTGTCGGGATTCATCGCAAGGCACATCGAGCAGCCCGGCTCGCGCCATTCGAAACCGGCCTTGATGAAAATCTTGTCGAGCCCTTCGGCTTCGGCCTGTTCCTTCACAAGGCCCGAGCCCGGCACGATCATCGCATTGAGATTGCCGTTGACGGTGTGACCGGCGACGACTTTCGCGGCGGCGCGCAGATCCTCGATGCGTCCGTTGGTGCAGGAGCCGATGAAGATGCGGTCGAGCTTGATGTCGGTGATCTTGGTACCGGCCTTCAGACCCATGTAGTCGAGCGCGCGCTGCTTCGACAGACGCTTGGCCTCGTCCTCGATCTTGGCGGGATCCGGCACAAAGCCCGAGATCGACACGACGTCCTCGGGTGAGGTGCCCCAGGTCACGATCGGCGGCAGCTTCGCGGCATCGAGGCGGATCTCGTGATCGAAGTGCGCGCCCTGGTCGGTGCGCAGCGTATCCCAGTAACGCAGACCGGCTTCCCACGCTTCGCCGGTCGGCGCCATCGGACGGCCCTTGAGGAATTCGTAGGCCTTCTCGTCGGGCGCGATGAGACCGGCGCGCGCGCCGCCTTCGATCGACATGTTGCAGACCGTCATGCGGCCTTCCATCGACAGCGAACGGATCGCGTCGCCGGCGTATTCCAGCACGTAGCCGGTGCCGCCCGCGGTGCCGATCTCGCCGATGATGGCGAGGATGATGTCCTTCGCGGTCACGCCGTCGGGCAATGCGCCGTCGACGGTGGCGCGCATGTTCTTGGCCTTCTTCTGGATCAGCGTCTGCGTCGCGAGGACATGCTCCACCTCCGACGTGCCGATGCCATGCGCCAGCGCGCCGAACGCGCCGTGCGTCGAGGTGTGGCTGTCGCCGCAAACAATAGTGGTCCCCGGCAGCGTGAAGCCCTGCTCGGGGCCGATCACATGCACGATGCCCTGGCGCTTGTCGTGTTCGTTGAAGTACTCGACGCCGAACTCGCGCGCGTTCTCGGCCAGCGTCGCGATCTGCTCGGCGCTTTCCGGATCGGGATTGGGTTTCGAGCGGTCGGTGGTCGGGACGTTGTGATCCACCACGGCGAGCGTCTTCTTCGGCGCGCGGACCTTGCGTCCGCTGGTCCGCAATCCCTCGAACGCCTGCGGCGAAGTGACTTCATGGACAAGATGGCGGTCGATGTAGAGCAGACAGGTGCCGTCGGGCTGCTCATCAACCAGATGGTCGTTCCAGATCTTGTCGTAGAGAGTCGTCGCTTTGGCCATTTTAGGTTGTCCGAATTGGTGTTTGCGGGCCTCTGGGGCCGCTGGTAATCGCTTCCGCCCTTTTTACTCGCTTAACAGGACAGGGGAAAGTATCCTGGTGTCCTGAATTCGAAGTTCGCCTCTTTTTGTAGCGCGCTTCATAGCGAACTTCGAATTCAAAAGGACATCAGAAATTACAATTCTGGTGTGGTTTTGGTTCGCAAGTCCGCAAATGAACGTGCCGAGAAAATGATGCGGACTTGCGAACCCCACACCAGCCACATAATAGCCTATGCAGGATCGCACAATGACCGCACGCCCGCCGGTTGCTCCGTATCTCACTGTTTCGCCCGCCGCCGGAGCGATTGCGTTTTATACCGCAGCGTTCGATGCGCGGCAGAAAGCGCTGATGCCCGCGATGGACGGCCTGCGCATCCTGCACTGCGAACTCGAGATCAACGGCGGCGCGCTGTTTCTGTCCGACGCGTTTCCCGAATTCGGGACCGCGCGCACGCCGCTGCCGGGCGAGCCGGTGACCATGTCGGTCAGTCTCGAATTCGCAACGGCCGACGAAGTGGACGCCGTGTTCGCGCGCGCCACCAAACTTGGTGCGAAAGGCGAGGTGACGCCGACCTATTCGTTCTGGGGCACGCGAACCGCGATCCTGCGCGATCCGTTCGGCCACCGCTGGATCATGAACGGGCCGCTGACACAGAAGTAGGCGCCGCCGAATCCCATTGCCGAAAACAAAAAAGCGCGGTGATGCACCGCGCTTTTTCTTAAATCATCGGGCGTTGCGCGCTTACGCGCCCGAAGCGGCCTTCAGCGTTTCTTTTTCGCGGTTGTCCTGCTTCTCGACAATGCGCGCCGACTTGCCGCGCAGACCGCGCAGGTAATACAGCTTGGCGCGACGCACCTTGCCGCGGCGCACGAGCTTGATCGAGTCGATCATCGGCGAGTAGATCGGAAACACGCGCTCCACGCCTTCGCCGTAGGAAATCTTGCGGACGGTGAAGCTCTCGTGGATGCCGCCGCCGTTGCGGCCGATGCAGACGCCTTCATAGGCCTGCACGCGCGAACGCTCGCCTTCGACAACCTTGACGTTGACGATGACGGTATCGCCCGGTCCGAAATCCGGAATCGTCTTTCCCGCGGAAAGCTTTTCCAGCTGCTCTTTGTCGAGCTCTTGAATGAGGTCCATCGCAAAACTCCATCGGCGGCGCGCCCGGAAGGGGCTGCGCGGAAATTCGTATCCAGCACATGCACGGATTGGGCGGTCGTATACGCCAAAGCCGTCCCCTTGTCACCCTTTTGTCGTGTCTTTTCGCGGGCGCAAGGCGGTGTTTGGGGCTTTTTTGGCCGCCCAGAGGTCCGGCCGCCGGGCCCTGGTCAGGGCTTCGGCCTCCGCCCGCCGCCAGGCCTCGATCCGGGCGTGGTCGCCGGACACCAGCACGTCCGGGATGGTCCGGCCCTCGAAATCCTGCGGGCGGGTATATTGAGGGTATTCCAGTAGTCCGTCCGAGAAACTCTCGTCGGCTCCGGAGCTTAGCTTCCCCATGACGCCCGGCAGAAGCCGCACGCAGGCGTCTATCAGGGCCAGGGCTGCGATTTCGCCGCCTGACAGCACATAGTCCCCGAGGGAGATTTCCTCGAGCCCACGGGCCTCGATAGCCCGCTGGTCGATGCCTTCGAACCGACCGCAAACGATCAATGGACCGGGGCCAGTGGCGAGTTCCATCACCCGTTTCTGGGTCAGGGGCGTCCCGCGCGGGCTCATCAGCAGGCGTGGGCGATCGGGAGTGATTTTGGCAGCATCGATCGCCGCCGCCAGCACATCGGCACGCAGCACCATGCCGGGTCCGCCGCCGGCCGGGGTGTCGTCCACGCTGCGGTGCCTGTCGGTGGCGGCGTCGCGAATATCGCGGGCCTCCAGCGCCCAGACGCCGGACGCCAGCGCCTTGCCCGCAAGGCTGATGCCGAGGGGCCCAGGAAACATCTCCGGAAACAGCGTGAGCACGGTCGCGCGCCAAGTCATCGACAACCTATGCCTCGATAGTTGTGGTGGCTGGGATCGTCCCAGCCATCCAGAGGCAGAAGCTGCATCTCGTTAATGCTCAACCGGATTAGATGCGGCGGAATGGTTTCACCACAGGCTGTTCCTTTGTTGCTGGCGCCGCAGTATCGGCTCCGAGCTTTGCAAGGTCGCCGATCGTTAGGTCGGCCAATTTTATCTCGCCGAGGATGCGCTTCTTAAGATCTTCCGAAATGGTGAAGCCCTGCTCCAAAAGGTCTACATCAAGCTCGCGGCCATAGGACGCCTTGAAGAGCTTGAAAATGTCTCCCTCTGTGAACGTGAGATCCATCCGATACGATCCTTGATGCTTGAGATCTTGTCCCCAAGACACCGTTATCTCCCCATAGCGAGCAAACAATCCAGGGGAGGTCCAACGGATAGACTTGTTTCGATCATCGCTAATACGAAATTGAGAAAGATCATGAGCTACCAATGTTTTGGTGCCCATATCTCGACTCCAGCCGCGCAATTTGATTTCCATTCTGGGAATCCCTTTGCTGTGTATCTTCGGATTGGGGGTCAAAGAAGATTGAAATCGTCTTAATAAACTCAGCTTAATACGAGTTTTGTGTCAAAAATGCGGCAAAAATCAAAATAAACTCAGCAAGAGGGCATGGATAAGTATTGTACCGGCATTTTAACTTTCGCCTGCATCCTCGCCTTCGATCTCCTGCGGCATCACGATCACCACATGGCCGCCGGCGAGATCGACCGTCGGCACCACCGCGTCGGTAAACGGCAGCAGCAAGGTCGGGCCCTGCGGCGGCGCGATTTCGATGATGTCGCCGGCGCCGAAATTATGGACCGCGAGCACCTTGCCGATCGCAACACCCGCGGGATCGAGCGCGCGCAGTCCGATCAGGTCGGCATGATAGTATTCGCCTTCGTCGGTCTCGGGCAGCCTGTCGCGGGAAATATAAAGCTCAAGGCCGTTGATGCGCTCGGCATCTTCGCGGGTCGTGATGCCTTTGATGACCGCGACCAGATGATCCTTGGCGACGCGGGCACGGACCACTTCAAACCGGCGCGCGCCGTCCTTGGTCGATAGCGGACCGTAGTCGATCACGGCCATCGGGTCTTCGGTGAACGGCCACAGCCGCACTTCGCCGCGCACACCGTGCGCGGCGCCGATTCTCGCAACGCAGATCAGCGCTGCTTTTGTCACGCTAGTGTCCCGCATCCGAAGTTCGCCTCATGTGCGGCACTCTCCCAGCGAACTTCGGATGCGAAAGGACACTAGCCAAATATAATTCCAGTGTGGCTTTGGTTTACAAGTCCGCAAACGAGACGTGCTGCGTGAACGATGCGGACTTGTAAACCGCCACACTGAGCGCTTAAGCCTTGGCGGCGGCTTCAGCGTTGGCCTTGCGCTCCTTGCGCGGCACGGCCTTCTCGGGGTTCTTGCGCGGCTCACGCTTCTTGACGCCGGCGGCGTCGAGGAAGCGCATCACGCGGTCCGACGGCTGCGCGCCCTTGGCGAGCCAGGACTTCACCTTCTCCATGTCGAGCTTGAGGCGCAGGTCGCTGTCCTTCGGGAGCAGCGGATTGAAGTGGCCGAGACGCTCGATGAAGCGGCCATCGCGCGGAAAGCGCGAGTCGGCGACGACGACGTGATAGACCGGGCGCTTCTTGGTGCCTGCGCGAGCAAGGCGGATAACGACTGACATTCTCTTCTCCGTTGGTGTGTTCGAATTTCGTGAAAACTGTTTCGGCTATTTCTTCTTGCCGATCCCCGGAAATCCGCCGAGGCCTGGTTTCCCAAGTCCCGGCAGTGTCGGTTTTCCAAGACCCGGCAGGCCCGGAAAGTCTTTCGGCAGCGACGGCGCGCCTTGCGGAATTCCGCCGGGCATCTTCGCAGCCAGTTCCTTCATCGCGTCGGCTGACGGCATTCCATTGCCGCCAAAGCCCATCGCCTGCGCCATGCCCGCCAGCGGGCCGCGCTTGCCCTGACCCATGGCCTTCATCATGTCGGCCATGTTCCGGTGCATCTTGAGCAGCTTGTTGACTTCCTCGACCTTGAGGCCTGCGCCGGCAGCAATGCGCTTCTTGCGGCTGGCCTTGAGGATGTCGGGGTTCTTGCGCTCCTCGCGCGTCATCGAATCGATCACCGCCATCTGACGCTTCACGACCTTGTCGTCGAGGTTGGCGGCGGCGATCTGGTTCTTCATCTTGGCGATGCCGGGCATCATGCCCATCAGGCCGCCGAGGCCGCCCATGGTCTGCATCTGCTGCAGCTGATCGCGCAGGTCGGCAAGATCGAACTTGCCCTTGCGCATCTTCTCGGCGACGCGCGCGGCTTTCTCCGCGTCGATATGCGCAGCCGCCTTCTCGACGAGGGAGACGACGTCGCCCATGCCGAGGATGCGGCCCGCGATCCGCGAGGGATGGAAGTCTTCCAGCGCATCGGTCTTTTCGCCGGTGCCGATCAGCTTGATCGGCTTGCCGGTGACCGCGCGCATCGAGAGCGCGGCGCCGCCGCGTCCGTCGCCGTCCACGCGCGTCAGCACGATGCCGGTGAGGCCGACGCGCTGATCGAACGCGCGCGCCAGATTGACAGCGTCCTGGCCGGTCAGCGAGTCCGCGACCAGAAGAACTTCATGCGGCTTCGCGGCGGTTTTCACCTCCGCGGCTTCGCTCATCATCTCTTCGTCGAGGGTGGTGCGGCCCGCGGTGTCGAGCAGCACAATGTCATAGCCGCCGAGCTTGCCAGCTTGCAGCGCGCGCTGGGCGATCTGCACCGGCTTCTGTCCAGCCACGATGGGCAGCGTTTCAACCGACAGGTCGCGGCCGAGTACGGCGAGCTGTTCCTGCGCGGCCGGGCGATAGACGTCGAGCGACGCCATCAGAACTTTTTTCTTGTCGCGCTGGGTGAGGCGGCGCGCCAGCTTCGCGGTGGTGGTGGTTTTGCCGGAGCCTTGCAGGCCGACCATCATGATCGCGATCGGGGCGGGTGCGTTGAGATCGATGCTCTGTCCGTCCGAACCAAGCGTCGCGACCAGTTCGTCGTGAACGATCTTCACGACCATCTGGCCCGGCGTCACCGACTTGACGACGGTGGCGCCGATCGCCTGCTCGCGCACCCTGTCGGTGAACGAGCGCACCACGTCGAGCGCGACGTCGGCCTCGAGCAGCGCGCGGCGCACCTCGCGCATGGCGGCATCGACATCGGCTTCCGACAGCGCACCGCGCCGCGTCAGCCGATCGAGAATGCCTCCAAGCTTTTCCGACAGATTGTCGAACACGTTCTGATCCTGTTTTCGTCATGGCCGGGCGTGTCCCGGCCATCCACGTCTTCATCCTCAGCGCAGGGTAAGTCGTGGATGCCCGGAACAAGTCCGGGCATGACGACCGTGGGTTTGTGAGGTCAAACCCAAACACTTTTACGCCCGAGGGCGCACAGCGCTGTCGGGCGTTGGCCTCCGGCATCCGGTGCCGGGCGGCGGGTCGAAAAGAACGTCTTTCCGAGAAGTGCCGGGGTTAAACCGCCCATCGCCCGAAAAGTCAAGAAAAGACCGAAAAATGCTGATTCTGGGCCGGGTTGCGCAATGCCTCCGGGGAACCTAACTGTTGCCCCGGCAGGCCATTTCCGGCCTTTTGGACCCCATGAACGTCACCCGTCGCCGCCTTCTCGGTCTGCTCGCCGGCGCCACGGTCGCCTTGGGCGTGCCGTCTGCCTGGATGTCCCGCATGAAAACCTATGCCGGCCCGTTGTCCGATCATTTCGACGGTACCTATTTCTTCGACCCCGACGGCTCGCCGCCCAAGAAGCTGTGGGAGGTGCTGCGCTGGCAGATCACCAAGACGGCGGCCAAATGGCCGGAGCGCGCGCCGAGCCCCTACGCCGATACGCCGCCGCCGCAAGTGAACGGCGGCAAGGCGCGGTTTTCCTATGTCGGGCACGCAAGCTGGCTGATCCAGACCGCGGGGCTCAATATCCTGGTCGATCCGGTGTGGTCGGAACGCGCCTCGCCGGTGAGCTTCGCGGGACCGAGGCGCGTCAACGATCCCGGTATCGCCTTCGAGGCGCTGCCGCCGATCGACGTGGTGCTGGTGTCGCACGGACATTACGATCATCTCGATGCGCGAACCTTGTCGAAACTCGCCGCGAAGTTTTCGCCGCGTATCATCACGCCGCTTGGCAACGATGTGACGATGGCATCGAACGACGCGGCGATCCGCGCCGAAGCGTTCGACTGGAATGAGCGGGTCGAGATCGGCAACGGCGTCGCGGTCACGCTGGTGGCGACGCGTCACTGGACCGCGCGCGGGCTGTTCGATCGCAACAAGGCGCTGTGGGCGAGTTTCGTGCTGGAGACGCCGGCCGGGAAACTCTATCTCGTCGCCGATTCAGGCTACGGCACCGGCGCGCATTTCCGGCGCGTCCGCGAAACGCACGGCCCGCTGCGGGCGGCGATCCTGCCGATCGGCGCCTATGAGCCGCGCTGGTTCATGCGCGAGATGCACATGAACCCCGAGGATGCCGTGAAGGCGCTGGCGGATTGCGGAGCCGAGATGGCGCTGGCGCATCATCACGGCACGTTCCAGTTGACCGACGAGGCCATCGACGCGCCGGTCAACGATCTCGCAAAGGCGCTCGATGCGGCCGGCGTTGCGCGCGACAGATTTTTGGCGCTCAAGCCCGGCCAGGTGTTCGAGATTTAGATTGATTGAAGCGAGACATTGCGGTTTGGCGCGATGCGCTCCCTCTCCCCACGGGAGAGGTGACCACTACTGCGCCTTCTGCTTCAGCTCGTAGGACACGCTCACCGAGACGCGCAGCGTTTCCTCGCCCTGCGCCACCGGCGCGGACGCAGCGATGCCGGCCGCCATCTTGCGATACGGCACCGGGCCCGGCGCGGTTTCCTCCGAGATGCTGATCGGTGCGCCGAGCGAGATGTTTGCGGCCTTCGCATAGATCTCAGCCTTGCGCTTCGCGTCGGCGATGGCTTCGGCGCGTGCGTCATCCAGCAATTTCGAGGCCTTCGACACCATGAAGCTGATGCCGCTGATCTCGTTGGCGCCGGAGCCCACCAGCACGTCGATGGTGTCGGCGACCCTGGTGATGTCGCGAATGGTGACGGTGACGCGGTTGCTGGCGCGGTAGCCGACAATCAGGAACGGCGCGTTGGCGTTGCGCCCCGGTGTACTCTGCGGCGACAGCGACAGGCGCGAGGTCTGAATGTCCTTCTCGGCGATACCGGCGCCCTTCAGCGCTTGCAGAACGACGCCCATCGCCTTGTTGTTGGCTTCGGAGGCCTCGCGCGCGGTCTTTGCCTCGGTGGTGACGCCGCTGTCGATCTGCGCCAGATCCGGCGGCACCGAAATCGAGGCTTCGCCGGTGACCGAGACCGTCGGCGGCAAAGACTGTCCGGACGCGGACGATGCCATGGCGGCGATGGCGATCGCGGCGATAGCGGTGCGGGCACGCATTTATGAAACTCCAGTTTTTATTTGAGCGACGGTTCTACTTGAGCGGGACGAACACGTTGATGACGAGGTTGTCTTCCGTCGTCGTCAGCGGATCGGTGATGTATTCCTCGATGAACGTGTCCCTGGCTTCCAGTTTCTTGTCGTCGAGGTGGTTGGTGATCGCCTCGTAGGTATTGTCCATGTTGTCATACGAGCCGCGATGGACAAATTTCAGTGTCGGGCCTTCGGGCGATGTGCCGATGCTCATGCCCCTGGCGAGATTCTTCGGATCCCCTTCGACCGGAATTTCGGCCTGATAGGTGAAGCCCGCGTCGTCGGTCGAGGTGTAGACGATCAGCGACGATCCCGCGGGCTTGACGCCCTGCTTGTCGAGAAAGCCCGACAGTGTTTTCAGCGATCCAACCAGCGTCTCGAACGCATTATCCCAGGTCGCGCTGCCCTTCAGGATCACGACCTTTTTCGCGGTCAAGGTCTGCTGCTCGCCGAACGGGTCGGCGGTTTTCACGCTTGGCGCGGCCGGTGCCGCCGGAGCCTCCGCCGCGGGTGGTGCTGCCGGAAGTGTGGCAGGTGTTTCCGCGGCGGGCGCCGGCGGAGATGCCGGGGTTGCCGCTGAGGCTGGCGGAGCGGGCGAGGCCGGAGTGGCCGTCTCGGGCGCTGCGGGTGCGGGCGAAGGCGGGACCGCCGTGGCCGTGGTGCTGGACGGCGGCGACGGGGCCGGCCCGGTGGCTGATCCCGCATTCGATCCCGAGTTCGATCCCAGGTTCGACCCCAAGTTCGACCCCAAGTTCGACCCCATGGGCAGCTTGATCCAGACCGCTGCCGCAACGACCAGCGCCATGGCGACCAAAACGGCAACGCGGGTATTCGTCATTCATGGTCTCCGAAGCGTCAGCGGGGTAAATCTTGTTGGATCGACCTAGTGATCCGGTTCTGACATTCGTATCTTAATCTCAGCAGGCATCTTTTACGAATGTCAGAACCTAAGGATCACTAGAATCATGATTTGCCAGTGTCCTTTCGCATCCGCCGTTCGCTCGGGAAGTGCCGCAAAATGAAGCGAACAGCGGATGCAGGACACTAGGTTACCACGAACCGCTCGGAACTGGCATGCGTTCCAAACTGGGCAATCGCGAGGCAGGCGGCCGCTCTGGTCAAGTCGCTCCGCATTCGCCATATAGGCGGGGACAATGAGCACACTCGCCAACCATGGCTTTGCCAAGATGAACGGCATCGGCAACGAGATCGTCGTTGTCGACCTGCGCGATTCTGCCGCGACCGTCACGCCCGATGAGGCCCGTGCGGTCGCGTCGCCTGCGGGCGTGCCTTACGACCAGTTGATGGTGCTGCATCCGCCGCGCGTCCAGGGCACCAGCGCCTTCATCCGCATTTACAACAATGACGGCTCGGAGGCCGCGGCCTGCGGCAACGGCATGCGCTGTGTCGCGCGGCAGGTGCTCGAGGAAACCGGCAAGACCGCGCTGACCTTCGAGACCCGTGCGGGCCTGTTGAATTGCTGGCAGGGGCCGTCGCCCGGTCTCTATACCGTCGACATGGGCGTGCCGAAGTTCGGCTGGCAGGACATTCCGCTGGCCGAGGAATTCCGCGACACGCGTTACATCGAATTGCAGATCGGGCCGATCGACGCGCCGATCCTGCATTCGCCGTCGGTCGTCAGCATGGGCAATCCCCACGCGATCTTCTGGGTGGACGACATCGAGGCCTATGACCTCGAACGGGTCGGCCCGCTGCTTGAAAACCATCCGGTTTTCCCGGAGCGCGCCAACATCACGCTCGCGCACATCGTCGATCGCGAGCATATCGTGATGCGAACATGGGAGCGCGGCGCGGGCCTGACCAGGGCCTGCGG